>DATLZA010000179.1 GCA_035574235.1 Planctomycetota bacterium
AAGACGCGGTCACGAGAATCTGACCCAGCCCGACCGCCATGAGAAGACCGACCTCGTTCGGATTCATCAGGAATCCGCCCAGGCGCGCCACTTCCCCTCCATGCGTCCGGCGGAGGAAGCGCTCGGGCTCGACCCAGGCTCCCCAGAGCATCCAGAGCACGATCCCGGCGACCGATGCCGCCAGGATCGAAGCAAGCGCGTCCCGGATCCGCAGCACGGCCAGCATGCGATCGAACGCCACCGCGAAGCACAGGCTCTCGAGATACATGGCCGCCTGAAGCGCGGAGTCTCCGGGCGAAGAGCTGTAAAGGATCGACGCGATCGCCAGGGTCAGGACCGCGCCGTAGGCCAGAACCGGCCCCGGCGCCCGGACGCGCAGCTGCGTGCGCGGCCGACCCGCCGGAAGCATCGCCGCCGTCATCGCAACTCCGACACACACCGCCAACGACGCCAGCCGGAACGCCACCTTCACCGTCCGCGTCCCGGTCGGCTCTTCGCCCAGCGAGAAGCAGCCGATCAGCCGGGCCGACAGAATGAGGGCCGCGATCGATCCGGCCGCCGCCGCTCCCCTCATGCCCCCCTCCCGGCCGTCCAACGCTCCAACGCCTCCCGGTAGTGCGGAACCAGGTCGCGAACCACACGGGACCAGTTGAGGTCCTCCTCGATCATCCGCCGGGCGGCCGCGCCGAAGGCCGCCCACCCTCCGCGCCGTCCGGCGGCCTCAAGCTCCCAGAACGCCGCGCGAAGCTCTTCGGCGCTTCCCTCGCGCAGCACGAACCCGGCGCCGTGCCGGCGCACGTATTCTCCGGCATTGGTCTCCTGCGAGACGATCAGGCAGCACCCCAACGCCGCCGCCTCGAGCACCCCCATGGGGAACCCCTCGTGGCGCGAAGGGTACACGAACGCGTCGAGTTCGGCCAGGAGACGCTCCTTCTCCTCTCCGAAACGGGCGCCCCAGAAGACGGCGGCGTCGCCGTCCCCGAGCGCGCGCTTCAGCCTGGGCAAGTCCGGGCCATCCCCGATGATCCAGAGCGTCCCTGTCCCTCCTCCCGCCCGGTAGGCGGCGAACGCCTTCGCCATCACGTCCAATCCCTTGGCGCGCATGTCGATTCTCCCGCAGTACCCCAGAAGCGGCCGGCCGCTTCGTGCGGCCTTCCCCGATCCTTGGAAGACCCGTCCGGGCTCGTGTCCGTTGGGAACGACGAACCACGGGACCGGTCCGAACCGCCGGGGAAGCTCTTCCGCTTCGCTCCGACCCACGCAGTGAACCGACGCCGCGCCGCGCACGAGCGGGCGCTCGAAAAGCGCCGTGTAGAGTTTCTTCCACACCCCCCCCTTCTCCATGGCGCGGCGGTTGTACGCCCCGTGCGGCGTCAGAAGGTACGGGCGGCCGGTCGCCGCCAGATGCCGGGCGATCGGATAGAAAAACGGAACGAATCCGCCATGGAAGTGAACGACGGCGTCCGCGCCCAGGCCGTCGAGCGCCTCCCGCAGCCCCGCCGGGAGCGCGAGCGGCATCCCCGGACGCGGGAAGAGCCGCAACGGATACTCGCGCGGCGGCCCGGCGTCCGCTTCCGGCGTCCGGGTCAGGCCCCACACCTCGGCCGGGATGCCCGCCCGCCGCTGATGGGTCGCCAGCGCGTGGACGGCGACGTTTACCCCGTTCATCCGGGCAGGGTTCGCCTTCCCGAGCGCCAGGTGGACGACCTTCATCGCAGCGCCTTCCAAATTCCCGCCGCCAGGGAGGCCGCGGCGGCCGCCTGGGCCAGCGTCAGAGCGACGAGGACGCCCGTCACGCCCCACCGCCCCGCCAGCGGGAACACCGCCGCCGCGCCCGCGGCGCCGGCCAGAAGCGAGCCTCGGAAGCACAGCGCCGTCTCCTCCAGCGTCCGGGCCACGAACCGCAGAAGCGTCCCGGCGAAAACGAGCCCGTAAAGGGCGGCGAACCAGGCCAGCACGTGCCCGTGCGAAGCCAGATCCGGCCCGTACGCCAGCTCCATCCAGAACGAAGGCGCCGCGCCCACCGCCGCCAGATAAAGCACCACTACGCTTCCCACCCGGCGGGCCACCCGGCCCACGTAGCTCAACATGGCCCGGCGTCCCTCGCGGGCCAGGATCGCGGCCGCACGCACGGGCAGGTGGTTCTCGAGCGCCAGGAAGATCACATGCGTGGCTCCCACCAGGTTCTGCGCGGCCCGCACAACCCCCGCCGCGGCCGTCCCCAGCACGGATCCCGCGACCACGAGGAAAAGAGTCCCCGAGAACCACTGTGCCGCCGCCGTCGCCAGCATCCACCTGGAGAACGACCAGTTCTCCCGAAGCGCCGCGGCCGCGTCGCGCCCTCCGCCGACGACGGGCCGCAGGAGCGCCAGCGCCCAGACGGCCGCTCCCCCGAAACTCGCCGCCGTGACCCACAGGACCGCCGCCGGCCGTGCCGCGCCCGCCCCGCCCAGCAGCCCCGCCGCCGCCACCTGACCGCCGTAGGCCAACGCGTCCACGGCCAGCGCGCGAACCGCCCGCGCACGGGCGAAAAGCATCCGACGCGCCCCATCCTGGGCCAGGAACGCCGCGCCGGCCGCCGCCAGAGGAAAGGCCAGCTCCGCGGCGTCCCCGCCCAGAAACCCCGCGGCCGTCCCGAGCGCCACGCCGGCCAGAAGGACGAACCCCAGGTGAACGACGACGTACGCCCCTTCCATCCGCGCGCCCTCCTCGACGGACTTCTTCGGAAGTCGCGTGAGCACCGGCGCGATCACGAGCGCCTGGTGCAGGGCGCTCAGAAAGGTCACCGCCGCCCAGCTCAGAACGAAAACTCCGTACCCCTCCGGCCCGGCGCCTCGCAGGAGGAGGATCGACAGCAAGAAGGCGCACCCGCTGACCAGGGCCTGGTCCGCCAGCGCCGCTCCGAACGCCCACGGAAACGGCGCGCCCCGTGGACAGCGAACCCCCGTCATATCCGCCCCCCCATCCCCGCCGGGCGCACCTCCGTGACCGGCGACGGCCGCGGCGCGGCCCGCTTCGAGGGAGCCTCGCCGTCCAGGAGGCCCAGGTAGCGGGCCGCCACGCGACCCCACGTGTACCGGCGCTCGGCGATCCGCCGGAGCAGCTCGCCCAGGGAGGGCCATGTCCCTCTGCGCTCGGGAGCCAGAAGCTCGCGAAGTTCTTTGGCGTCGCGGAAATAAAGCGCCCGATGTTCCGTCGTCTCGCGGTTGTAGATCACGTCGAACGCGATCACGGGCCGGCCCAGGAACATGGCCTCGACGAGCGAGGGGTTGGTACCTCCCGCCGAATGCCCGTGGACGTACACCGCACAGGAGGACCTCAGCAGATCGACCCGGCGGTCGTACATCGGGTCGAGCAGACGAAGGTGCGGAAACGCGCCGTACCGCCGCCGCAGCGTCCGGCCGTATTCCGTGTCGTTCCAATTTCCCACGGCGACCAGAGGGAGGTCCGCGCGCTCCCGGAAGGCCTCCAGGATCACGTGAAGGTTGTTCTCCGGCTCCACGCGGCACACCGTGCAGGCGTACGGCCCGCCCAGGAAAGGATAGGTCTCGACGTCCTGCGGTGTGGGAGCGACCCGCCGGGCGTGGTCCGCGCCATATTCGATGAGCGCCGCCTTGCGCCCGTAGCGCGCCCGGACATCCGCCCGGATCGCGGCGTTGTCGGCCACAATATGGTCCGCCAGGGCCACCGCCACGCGCTCCGACAGCCACAGAAAGGCACGCGCCACCACGCCCCACTTCCGCCGCGCCCACTCGCGACCGTCGATGTTGACGACCACGCGGGCGCGGCTCAGAAGCCGCACGACGGGCAGCAGCAGCGCCCCCGAGACGCCCAGCAGCAAAAGCACGTCGTGCGTCCACATGGCGTGAAGCATCGAGACCGCGTCGTAGAGCACGCTTTGAATCCCGTTGGCCCGCAGGGGCAGGTACACCAGGCGCGCCCCGCGATAGCGGGCCGGCCGGTCCGGATACCGCCGCGCCTCGCAATACACCGTGAGGTCCGCCCGCGATCCCAGCTCGGTCGCCAGGTTCTGCGCCAGGGTCTCAAAGCCGCCGTACCGCGCGGGAACCCCGACCGAGCCGATCACCGCCACGCGCTTACGCATGCAGCACCTCCACGACGCGGTCCGCCCACGCGGACCGTCCGAACTGCGCCGCCTTGCGGCGGCAGGCGGACGACATCCGGCGGCGCCGCGCCGGGTCGCCGGCCAGTTCCAGAATCACGCGCGCCAGCTCGTCCAGGCGCCGTCCCTCGATCCGATAGCCCTCGACCCCGTCGTCCACGAGCTCCCGCGGCCCGCCGACCGGAGGCACGATGACCGGAACGCCGAAGGCCATCGCCTCGAGGATCGTCAGTCCGAACGTCTCGACCCATTCGTCCGGACGGGAGAGATTCAGCACGAGTCCCGCGCGCGCATAGAAGGGCGCCACGTCCGCGGTGCCCTCGTGCACGCGCAGGTTGGCCGGCCGCGGGCGACGCCGGAGGTAGGCTTCGATCTCCTCACGGGTCCCGTTGAGAACCAGCTCGAACCGGACCCGCGGCTCTCCCGCCAGCCGCTCCGCCAGGGCCAGGAATTCGGGGACACCCTTGTAGTCCCGCGGGGAAGCGACCATGAGGACGTTGAGGGGCTCGCCCGCGGGGCGCTCGCCCCCGGGGCGCCGCGCCGCCGCCTCGAGCTCCTCCGGAAGGCAATTCGGAACCAGAACGCAGGGGACGCCCGGCAGCCGCTCCTCCTCCAGCAGGTAGCGGGACACGAAGACGGCCGCGGAAGCCGTGCGGGCCGCCACGAAACGGAGCCCCCTCTTGAGAAGGCGGGGCCGCAGCGAGGTCTCGTGCACATAGTAGACCACGCGCTTGCCGAGGAGCCGGGCCGCCATCGCCGCCCCGAACGGCAGAAGCGTGTTCACGCAGACGGTTACGTCCTCCCGCCGGTAACGCCAAAGCGCCGCGAAGAGCGCCGCCTGGCTCAGGAGATAGGCCGTCAGCGTCGTCCAGAGGCCGCCGCCCCGGCGATAGGGAAACGTCCGCACGGGAACGCCCGCGTCGCTCAGGAACCCCCGCCCGCCCCGGTTCGTCAGGACCTCCACCGGGACGCCGCGGCGGCTCAGCTCGCGCACGACGCCGGCCAGAACGCGCGCGCTGCCGCTGAAATCGTTCAGGAGATGCACGCAGACCACCTTGCGCATGGCTCCATCACGCTCCGATAGATCTCGTCGAGTCGCGCGCCCTTGACGCGCCAGTCGAAAGCCTCCTCGAACCGGCGGCGCGCCGCCTCGGACATCCGACATCGAAGGTCCGGACTCCGGTAGAGCCTCACCAGGTGCGCCGCGAACGCCTCGACGGCACGGTCGTAGCCCGCGTACGGGACCCGGAGCCCGGCGGAGTCGTCCACCAGCTCGCCCGGACCGGCGTTGTCGAAGCAGAGGACGGGCCGCCCGTGGGACAGAGCCTCCGCCACGACCATGCCGGCGCCTTCGTGAGAGGGAAAAAGGAAAACCGACGCGCGACGGTAGAAATCCGGCAGGAGCGACCGCTTCACCCAGGGGACAAACTCGACGCGGCGCTCCACGCCGAGCCCGGCGGCAAGCCGACGCAGGAGAGGCTCCGCGGGACCGCGCCCCACGAGGACGAGCCGGAATCGCTCGCGCTCCGAAGGACCAAGCGCCCCGGCCGCGCGGGCGAAGGCCCGAATCGCCACGTCAAAGCCCTTGAGCGGCACGAACCGCCCCACGGAAAGCACCGTGAACGGTTCCTCCGGCGGCGGCGCGGCCTGACCCGGATCCTCCGTTCCCACCGAAGGAAACCGGACCACGCTTTGGGGGTCCAGGTCCAGCACGCCGGAAACCCGGGAGTTCATCACGAGGACCGCCTTCGCCTTCCTCGCGCACGCGCGCAGCCAGGGATCGCAGGCCCAGAAGAGGCGCTTGACCGCCCAGCGTGCGCGGTCGGCCAGGTAAGCCCGCACCCCGTACGGCCGCAGGAACTCCGCCGGGATCGGAGGGTGATGCCCGACCGGGCCCCAGACCAGGGGCTTCCCGAGGAGCCAGAGAAACGAGGGAACCCAGTCCGTGTGAAAGTTCAGGTTGTGCGCCAGGTCGAAGGCGATCCGCCGGCGCCGCACGAAGAAGGGAAGAAAGAGCTGCCAGAGGTAGAAATAGGCGGAAGCCCCCCAGGGGCCGCGCTTCCAGAAGCGGGCGATCCGCGGAAGATCAAAGTAGTGGAATCGAGGGTTCCCGGGATCGAGCCCGTTCTCGCGCACGAAGCGCTCGATGTCCGGGCGGTTGTTTTCCCGCGTGACGGCTTCCACCCGATGGCGCCGGGCGGCCTGCAGGATGAAGTTCCAGCCCATTCCCGACTCGGACCCCCGGTAGGGATTCACGTCATACGCGCTGACCAAGATGCGCCGCATGAGTCCTCCGGTGTTTGAGGATCCGCGCCGGCACGCCCCCAAGGACCACGTTCGCGGGAAACTTCCCCCGCACGACCGCTCCCGCGGCGATCACGCAATTGTCGCCGACCTCGGCCCCGTCGAGGAGGGTGACTTTCGCCCCGATCCAGCAGTTCGCTCCGACCCGGATGCCCCGGCGGGTGACCCCCTGCTCGCGGATGAGGGCGCCGGGATCGTCGAAAACGTGGTTCTCCGGATGCGCGCTCAAGTAGGGGCCGGCGATCGTATCGGGTCCGATGACCAGCCCCCCCGCCCCGCCCAGGTGGGCGAACTCTCCGATGCCCACGCGGTCCCCGATCTCGATCCCGCGGCCGGGATCGCCGAACGTGGTGGAGACGACCAGGCGGCTGTAGGCCCCGATCGAAACGTGATCGCCCAGCGTTACTCCTTCCCGGCCGAGCGCGCTCACGTACACGCCGTCGCCGAGGCGGACCCCTTTGCCGAACCGGACGCCGGCCAGGTTGAAGAACCGGACCCCGCGGCCCAGAAGGAGAAGCCGAGGGATCTTCCCCGCGAACAGCACCCGCAGGCCGCGCAGAAAGGAAAGCGCCAGCTCGAACGCCAGGGAAAGAACCGCGCCGGCTCCGACCGACGGATCGATGATGAAATCCGGCCGGCGGAATCGGCGGACCAGGGCTTCGACCGAGCGCCGGATCAGAACTCCCACGGTCACACCTCCGCGAGAATGAGGTTCGCGACCCGCTCGACCGCGGCGTCAAGCGAGTCGTTCTCCACCATCGCGTAGCGCCCGCGAGCTCGGCCCCCGGCCAGATCGGCGAAGAGGCGCACGTAGCGGTCGGTCAGGTCACGGATTTCGTCCTCGGCGAGCTCGTCTTTCCGGGCCCGCACGGCCGCCGGGGAAGCGTGCAGAAGAATGTTGACGTCCGGCTCCGTGACCGTGGGACGGACGAACCGCACCCACGCGGCCGGAAGCCGGAGGTTGCTGCGCTCGGGATCGGCGATGAAGTCGAAGAAATAGCGGTCGTAGAGCACGACCACGCCCCGCGCCGTGTAGCGCAGGTGGACGATCGCCTGACCGATCCAGTAATCGAGAAGGTAGTAGAGAAACCGCGCCAGGGAGGAAAGCATCGACCGGTTGGAACCGCGCCGGGGCGGACGCGCGGCGGCGCGCCGTTCGGCTTCGTCCCGGCCGAGGATCCACGCGCTCAGAATCGGCAGCATTCCCGGCCGATGCCGCAGGCGCGCCACGCGGAGCCGGTACCGGTCCGAGAGGACCGCCTCCACCCGGTCGAGCACGGTGGACTTGCCCGATCCGTCCGGCCCGCTCACGCTCACCACGGGCGCGCGCCGCCCCGGGGCCAGAAGCCAGGCGGCGCGGCGCAGCGCGCGGATCAGGCGCCGGAAGGGGCCGTTCGCGGGCCGCCGCCGGATCGCCCGCCGGATCCGATCCAGGGTTTGCTCCCCGGGTTCGAAGAGATCCTCCAGCCGGCGCGCGGCCCATCCGTAGGCGGCGGAGAAGCGCTCCAGGATCGCGGCGCGGTCCGCCGCGTCCAGCCGCGCGAAACGCCGCCGGTACCGATCGGGAAGGGCGGCGCCGTTGAGTGCGTGGAAGAGAAAGACATACTCGAAGCTTGCGACCGGCCCGGCGATTTTCCAGCCGTCCGCGTCCCGGCGCGCCGAATCGAGGACGCGTCCGGCGTCCAGGTACAGGAGCGTACGGCGAAGAAAGGCGTAGACCAGGTCGATCTGGAGGAACCCGCCGTCGCGGAAAAAGACACGCGCCGTGGTCGCGTGCGGCTCGTCGATCCAGCGGAATCGAGCGACCGCGGGGTCCTCCCGCAGCAGCCGCCGGACGCGATCGGCGGCCGCGCGGTCCGCCGCCAGGTCCAGGTCCGAGCGATCGGGAAGTTCCTCGACCGACCCTTCCGGGCGCTTGAGAACGGCGTAGCGTTCGGAGGCCAGCGCCCGGCGGAGGCGGGCGAGGAAGGCGGCGCGATCGTTCCTCACCCGGCCATCGGCCGCCCGCGGCGCCGTTGCCGTTCGAAGATCCGTCGAAGCGATCATGTTACGCTCCGCCCACGGCCCCCTCGGCCTCGCAGGCCAGGCCGTAACCGTAGTAGCCTTCCGCCTCGGCGGCCGAGGGGACCGCGACCTCGTTGAGGATCGCGCCCACGACGGGCGCGCGCGCGCCCGTCAGGCGGCGCAGCGCGGAGCGGGCCGCCGCGCGACCGGTCCGGCGCGCCCGGGCCACGAGCACCGCCGCGTCGCACCGCCGCGCCAGAAGCGCCGCTTCCGCCGCCTGGAGCACCGGAGGAGTGTCCACAACGACGTACTCATAGGCCTCGCGGGCCCGCCGCAACGCATCCTCGAAGACCTCCGAACCCGCCAGCTCGGCCGCCTGGTTCGTCCCGGCCGTCATGCCGAAAACGTCCACGCCCGCCAGAACCTCGCGTCGGACCGCCTGTTCGAAGGGGACCTCTCCCCGGAGGAAGTGCTCCATGGCCGGCCCCGCCTCCGGGCCGGCCGTCCGCATCGCCGTCGGCCGCCGCATGTCCGCGTCCAGGAGGAGCACCTTGCGCCCCTCCATGGCCAGGGCCCGGGCCAGGTTGGCCGCCACGGTGGACTTTCCCTCACCGCGCAGGGCCGAAAGAACCGCCACCATGCGGCCCCCCCGGACTCCTTCCAGCCGCGCGACCAGCTCGGAACGCAGAACCCGGAAGGGCTCCACCTCGCTCAAGGCGGAGCGGTCCGACAGAATCCGCGGGCCGTCGGCCGGCCCTTCGGCGCTGCGCAGCGGCGGCACCGCTCCGACCACGTCCAGCCCGAGGAATCCCTGGACTTCGGAAGCCGAGCGGATCGAATCGTCCAGCTGTTCGGCCAGGAAGACCGCTCCCAGGCCGAGAAACGCGCCCAGGACGAACGCCACGGAGACAACGACGGCCACGTCGGGCGCGTAGGGTTTCGAAGGAATCTGAGCCGGGTCGAGCACCCGCACGGAAGCCAGACCGGTGCCCGAGGTCGCTTCGGTTTCGCCCTGCCGCTTCAGATACGCCGCATAGAGCTCGCGCGCACCGGCGAGCTGGGCGTCAAGTCTCTTGTATTCGGAAACCTGCCGGACGACGTGGCCGAGTTTCCGTTCGACCTCGGCGAGTTCCCCCTGGACGGCCCGTTCCTCCTCCTCCGCGGCCTCGAGCTGGGCGGCGAGCGCTTCGAGCATCGCGCGCAAGGCGTCCTGAATCTTGGCGCTCAGGCGGACCTGTTGCTCCCGCAGGGCGATGACGGCCGGATGCTCCTCGAGCAGCTCCTCGCGCCTCCGGGCGAGCTCGGACTCGACCTCCTCCTGGCGGGCGATCAGCGCTTCCAGATTCCGGGAAGAGAAGGCCGGATTGAATGCGCCCCCTTTGCGTCCCTCGGCGGCACCTTCGAGCGCTTTGAGGCGCGCGCGGGTTTCGATCCGACTCAGCCGGATCCGGGTGAGGCGTTCCATCAGGGAGCGTTGGGACTCGAGGAGGGCGGCGTACTGGTCCTGGGGGGGCAGAAACCTGTTGCGCGCCAGGAATTCCTGGAGGGCGCGTTCGGCGTCCTCGACGCCCTGGCGGATGGCGGGCAGGGCCGCCTTGGCCAGCATCTCGGCCGTGCCGGCCCGGCGTTCCCGGAGACGGCGGTTGACCTCCTCGAGATAACGCGAAACAAGGACGTTGACGATCTGGGTGGCCTTTCGCGGATCGGCATCCACGAAGCCGACCTTGAGGATGAAACTTGAACGCACGGGCTCCACGCGCACCTGCCGCGCGAAGGCCCGAAGAGGATCCTTCTGGGCGGCATATTCGGCGCGCAGCTCGTCGGGCAGCGAAGCGAGAACGTCCGCGTGGAGCGAGGCGCTCGTCAGGATGGCTTCCTGCGTACGGTAGTAGTTCTCCCAGAGGGTGCGGCTGGCCAGAAGGGCGGGGTCCTGTCCGTCCGTGGACAGAACGGGCGACTCGGGGCGGATCTCGAGGGTGGCTTGGGGACGGTAAAGGGGCGTCGTGGACAAAACCCAGCCCGCCCCGAGGGCGACGGTCAAGATCCACGCGGCGACCAGGATCCGGCGGCGGCGCCGAAGGATCAGCAGGAGCCGGCGCAGCGCGGGGATTTCGTCCGCGCCCCGGCCCCCCCCGACGTCCCGTCCGTCCGCCATTCCGGAATCCCCCGCCGCCGGGCGGCGGACCGCCCCCCGGCGATCCTCGAACGTCCCCCTGAACCGACCGGCCTCTTCCCGCAAGGGCCGTGCCAGAGGGGAGCCCGCGCGGAAAAGGCGGCCGGAACATCAAATTTGCATGACCGGGGACAAAAATGTGACTCACCCGCACGAAAACCCTTCCGACGGGTGATGCAAATGTGCGTTCGGGCCGCCGCAGGGCCTTCCGGAGATCGATGGCACGGCCTTTGCGAACGAGCGGATTCCGGGGGGCCGGTGGACCCTCCGAGGGAGGTCGCCTTGGACCTGAAGGCCGCGCTCCGCGGGCTGCACCGCATGCTGGGCCGATGGCTTGCCCTGGGTCCGCGCCGCCGACGGCACGCCCACCGGGACCTCGAGGAGCGCGTGCGCTGCCTGATGGCGCGCTTCCGCTTCCCCGCGGCCCGGCGGCTCGTGGAGCGCGCGGCGGCCGACCTTCCCCAGGAAACGCGCCTCGCGCTCCTGCGTCTCTGCGGAAACCGCCTGGCGCTCGGGCGCGAGCTGGCGGGGCTCGGCCGCTGGTCGGAGGCCGCCCGGGAGCTCCAGACCTTCACCCCCGACCACGCCGGATATGCCGAAGCCGCCGAACTCCTGGGCCGTTGTTACGCGGCCCTGGGCCTGACCGCCCTGGCCCGGGAAAAGTACGAGGAGCTGCTCGCGTGGAAACCTCTCAGCCGCTTCAACGTGGGGCTCTACCTGGACTACTGGAATCTGCTCCGCGCCCTGGGCGATGCGCGGAAAGCGGATGAGATCAAACAGCGCGTCCTGGCGGTGGACATCGATTGCGAAGCCGGCCTTTCGGAAGGGGCCCCGGCCGACGGCGCCGCGGGCGCGGAGGCTCCAGCGGGCCTGACGATGGAGGGCACCCTCGACGCCGTCAGCTTGGTCGATGTGTTCCAGATGCTCTCGGTCGGCCGGCGGAAGGGAACGCTCGTCCTGTGGGATGGGGAGAGCCGCAAGTCGATCTACTTCGGGGACGGATGCGTGCGCCTCCTGTCTTCCGGCCGTCGAAAGGGCCTGCGGGTGGGCGAGATCCTCGTTCGCCGCGGGCGGATCACGCGCACGCAGCTCGAGGACATCATGCGGCGCCACCGGGATTCCGCGCGCCGCCTGGGCGACGTGCTCGTCGGCATGGGCCTGATCACGGGCGAGGAGCTTGCCGACGCGCTGCGCCGCCAGGTGGAAGAGGAGATCTGGGACCTCTTCCTCTGGCACGGAGCCTCGTTCCGTTTCATCGACGGACCGCCGGTCCACGAACTTCTCGATCCGACGAATCGGGCGCTCGAGCTCGCGCTGGACGTGACGCCGCTCCTCCTGGAAGCCGTCCACCGGGCGGACGAGTGGGCCGAAATCAGCCGCAGCCTTCCCACCGTCGACTGCGTCCTGGAACCCACGGGCGCCGGCGAGGCCCCGTCCCCCCCTGCACCCGCGGGCGCGCTTTTGGACGGCCACCGCACCGTGCGCGAGATCATCGAAGCATCGGACCAGCCGCGCCTCGAGGTCTTCCGCGCCCTCATGGACGCCTTGAGGTCGGGACGGGCGCGCCTGCTTCCCCCGAGGGAGCTGGCGGCCCTGGCGAGAAAGGAGGTGGCCGGGGGCGATCCGGAGCGGGCCGTGCGCCTCTTTGAAGGGGCCGCCGCGATGGCCCCCCGGGACGAGAGAGTCCTGGCCGAATGCGCGGTCGGCCTCGAAGAGGAGGGCCGCTGGCCTCAGGCCGCGCGACTCTACGACCGGCTGGCCGAACTGGCCGAATCCCGCGGAAAGGCAAAGCGGGCCGCCATGTTCCGCCGCCGCGGGGACGCGCTTCGGCGCCCGGTGCCGGAGGTTGAAGCAGAGGAGAGAATTCGCAATGAGGATGCGCCCCAGCCCCAAACGGCGGCCTAGAGGGCGGACATCCTCCTTTTGGGAAAGGGGAACGCCATGAAGTCCCGGCAGGTGCTGATCGTGGAAGACAGTCGGAACCTGGCCTTCCTGGCGGCCGAGGCGCTCAAGGTCGCCGGGTACCGCGTGCTCGTGGCCTACGACGGGCTGACCGCCGTGGGTCTCATCCGCAGAGAACGCCCGGACCTGGTGCTTCTGGACGTGGGCCTGCCGGGAATGGACGGGGTGCTCCTGTCCGGCTTGCTCCGCGAATGGCCCGCCCTTCAGGAGCCCCCCGTTATCCTCATGTCCGCCTGCCCGCGCGACGAACTTCAGCAGAAGGCCGAAGAAGTGGGCGCGGTGGACGTTCTCCCCAAGCCCTTCCCGCTGTCGCGGCTGGTGGAGAAAGTCCGTCGATGGGCCCCGTTGGATGAGGAGCCGCAGCGATCCACCCAGAAAGTGGGCTGATCGTTCGCACCCTCCTTAACCGATCCATGCGCGGAGCCCGGGAATGGGCTATAATGCCCATCAAAGAAGCGCCGGACTTTTGAACTATGGTTGGATCACGCAACCGCCGACGGAAGTCCGCCGTGCGCCCCTCCCTCGCCCGAGCCCCCATCCTGCTGGTCGCCGCCACCGTCCGCGCGCGCGATTCCCTTCAGGACGCCCTCCGGAAGCTGGGCATCCTGAATCCCGTCGTCGCCGTGGCCGGCACCCGCCACGCGGAACTCTACTTCGAGGGACGGGGCTTCTACCGGGACCGGCGAAGGTATCCCCTCCCGGCCATCGTCCTGCTCGACTTGAGCGTGTCGCGCCTGCGGGCGTCGGCCCTCATGAGCTTCCTGCGCCATCGTCCGACGACGCGGGCCCTCCCCATCGTCCTCCTGGGCCGTTCCCCCTCCGGCGACATCGTGCGCTGGGCCTACACGTCCGGCGCCAATTCCTACGTCGTGCTTCCCCAGGACGCCGAGATGCTCGCGGAGCGGCTCCGCGACCTGATCGCCTACTGGCTGGAATTCAACCGGAGCCCGCAATCCTGAAGCGTCTTCACGCGCAGTGCCGGCGGATGCTCTCGAAGAAGGCGTCGAGCTTGAGGGGCTTGTCGAAGTAGTCCACCCCGGGAAGAGGATTGGCCGCCACGCGGTCGCCGTACGCCGAAATGGCCACCACCGGAATCGAAGCGAGCTTCGGATCCGCGCTCATCTCCGCACGGAACCGCCATCCGTCCATCACGGGAAGCACCAGATCCAGGATCACCACCCGAACGTCGGGAGTGGCCCGGAGCAGCTCGATCGCCTCCCTCCCGTCGGCGGCCCGAAGCACACGGTACCCGCGTTCCTCGAGCAACGAACCCAGGGCCGCGCGGGTCGCCGGGTCGTCCTCGACCAAAAGCACACGGGAAGGCGGCCGCCCCGCCGCCGTCGAAGGGGGCGAAGCGGTCTCCGGGATCATGCTCGTGACCCCCCAGTAGGTCAGCAGGCGCTCCACGAGAGCCACCGCCGCCGCCGAATCGGACGGTTTCAGGATGAAGGAGTTGGCCCCCCACTCATAGGCCCGGTTCATGACGGACGTTTTCTCGGTGCCTGCCCAGACCACGACGGGGATCAGACGCAGGTCCGGATGCCGGCGCATCCACCGGAGCACCTCCAGGCCCGACCCCGACGGCAGTTCGGGATCCAGGAGAACCAGCCGCGGCAGAGGGTGGCGGGCGCGGTCCCGGAACTGCCCCTGACCCGAAAGATAGGCGAGCGCCTCGTCGACGTCACGGACGACACCCACCAGGGCATCCGCCCGTCCCAGGGACTCCAGCGCCCGATGGAAGCGGATCGCCTGATCCGGATCGCCTTCGACCAGGAGAACCGTCAGCGGACTGGATCCCATCATGAGGCACCCCGTTTTTCAGAGAGACGGCTTCCCGGACTCCTTCCTCCCCGCCCCGGTCTCCCTCACGAGGGATGATACCCCCCCGCGTCGGCCGGTCAAGAACCTCTTCCCTCTCCTCACGCTCCCGGACCCGAAGGAGCGCTCTCCACCGGAAGCTCGACCGTGAAGGTGGATCCCCGCCCCGGCGCGCTCTCGAGACGAACGCTTCCCCCGTGCGCCTCCGCGATGGTCCGCACGATGTAGAGCCCGAGCCCCAGGCCGGCCACGCGCGCCTGCGTGTCCAGGCGCCCGAAGCGCGTGAAAAGGCGCTCCTGCGCCTCCGGCGGAATGCCCACGCCCTGGTCCCGAACCACGATCCGCGCGACGCGCCGGGCCGCATCTTCCTCGACCCGCACCTCGACCGGCTTCCCCTGCCCGAACTTCAGCGCGTTCGAAAGAAGATTGGCCAGAATCTGGTCGATCCCCAACCTTCCCCAGCGCCCCCTCACCGGCCCGTCGCCTTCGAGCCGAACGGCGCTCCCGGTGAGGCGCGCCAGCCCCTCGAACCGCCGGACCGCCCGCTCGGCCGCCGCCTGCAGATCCAGCGGCTCCGGGCTGAACGCCAGCTTGCCCGCGGCGATCCGCGAGGCGTCCAGCAGGTTGTTGACCATGTCCTCCAGACGCTCGCCGTGGTCCCGCGCCGCCTCGAGGCGCTCCAGAAGACGCTCCACGGCGTCCCCGGAAAGCCCCCCGACGCGCCCCGCCTGAAGCCCCTCGAACAACGCCTGAAGCTCGATCTCCAGCGCCGTAATCGGAATCTTCAGCTCATGCGACGCGACGCTCACGAATTCGTCCCGCACCTGCGCCGCTTCCTGCGCCTGACGGAAGAGCTTAAGGTTTTCCACCGCCAGCGCCGCCGCTTCCGCCAGGGCCTCCAGGAGACGCAGCTCCCTCTCGCCGGCCGCGTGCCGCCGGGCCCAGTAGGCCCCCAGCGCCCCGATCGGATCCGGCACGCGCACCGGAACAAGCGCCAGCCCCCGCACGAAGGTCCGCCGGTACGCGTCCTGCGGTGCCCGCGGATCCTCGAGCACGTCCTCGATCGCCACCGGCGAACCGCGAAGGATCGACCACCCCGAAACGCACCGCTCGATGGGAAACCGCCGCCCCTTCCACAGCGGGGCGATCGCGTCCTCCTCGACATAGAAAACCTCGTTCCCTTCCCTCAGCACGAAGGCCGCTCCGTCCGCCCCCGTCAGCTCCCGCACCGCCCGGAGCACCGTCCGGCGAACGTGGGAAGGCTCGCGGGAGGAAACCACCTCCCGCAACGTTCTCACCAGCACGTCCGACGCCGGCGGAGAATCCGGACAGTCGGGATCATGAGCGGCCATCTTTCCCACAGTTTCCCCCGCCTGAAACAGCGAAGTCGAAGGAAGGTTTGTCGTATTATACCGAACGTTTCAAGAGGCCCCCGCGGAGTATCGCTCCGCGCGAGGAGGGCGGGGGGCCGGGGGCTCGCTCCGCGCCCCGGCCCCGCCGGCGCCGCCTCCCGTCCCCGGTCGCACCTCAAGGATGTCCCACGCGACGCACGGCGACGGGGAAACGGAGAATTTTAAGAACAGGGGAGAGGGGTAAGGGTTGGTGAAGAGGTACGGGTTCTCTCCCCTGCCCGGGGGGTTTCTCCCAAAGAATCCACGGGCGGCCGCATCGGAATGCCGGAACCGCGATCGATCGCTTCCCAAAGCTCCCGGAGATCCCGACACAGCGCTTCGATCTTTTCCCAGTCGCGCTCGATGTAGGCGCGCGCCAGACGCCCGCAGGCCGCGCCGACGGCATCCCTCAAGGTGAGCAACGTCATCGCCTCGGACCGATCGACCCACGGGCTTTTCACGGAAACCTCCTTCGGCCTCGCCTCCTTCGCGCCACCCCGGCAAAGCCGATGGAACAAGAGCAAACCGGATGCCAAAGGGAACTCCCCGGGAGGGCCTCTCCGGAAGGAACACTTTCGTGGCCCCGACCGCCAAAGTCGTGGCCCTTCCTCCGGAAGCGCCGCGCCCGCGTCAAAAGGCCGCGAACCCATGACGGCGGGCGATCTCCTGAGCCCATTCTTCCCGAAGCGCCGCAAAGAAAGGCTTCCCGCCGGGCCGGAGCAGACCCACGGCATACACGATCTTCGGATGGCTCTCGGCCGGGAACACATACCCCACCCGCACCCGCGGGTCCATCCGCGCGTCCGTGGCGTACACCACTCCCGCCTCGGCCCCGCCCTGAGCCACCTTCGAAAGAACGTCCCGCACGTGCGCCCCATAAATCACCCGGTCCGGCAACCGCACCCCCAGCCGATCCAGGGCGGCGCGCGCATATCGCCCCGCCGGCACCTGTTCGCCCGCCAAAGCCAAACTTCGGAGCTTCCCCAGATCCGGATCCGGAGCCTCCCGGGGCACCACGAGCACCAGCCGGTTCGAAAGCCAGTCGTACCGCTCCAGCGGACGCAGCCGGTCGAGCCACTCCGGAGCCGCCGCCGCGAAGACGTCCGCCGGCGCCCCCTGCTCCACCTGGCGGGCCAGCGTCGAGGTCGCCTCGAACTGAAACCGCACCCCCCGCCCGGCGCGACCGCTCCAGACGGACGCGATCTCTTCCAGCACCTCGCGCAGACTCGCCGCCGCAAAGACCTGCACCTCCGGCTCGCGCGGAGCCCCGCACCCCAGAAGTCCCGCGGCGACCATGATGACCGTCCTTATGCGCATCATCCTCCGGTCTCCTCCGACGCGCCTCGCCCGAATCTTTCCGAAGGGCCCGTCGCTTCCTATACTAGCGGAAACCTTATCTTCATCCCGGAGGCCCGTCCATGAAGCGCTTGGTGCTCATCCGCCACGGCGAGAGCGTCTGGAACAAGGAAAACCGGTTCACCGGCTGGGTGGACGTCGGCCTGAGCGAACGCGGGCTGGCGGAAGCGGCCGAAGCGGGACGCATCCTGAAGAAGGAAGGCTTCGTCTTCGATCTCGCCTTCACCTCCCTCCTCAAGCGCGCGATCAAAACCCTCTGGGTCGTGCTCGAGGAGATGGACCTCATGTGGATCCCCGTGCACAAGGACTGGCGCCTCAACGAGCGCCACTACGGCGCGCTCCAGGGCCTCAACAAGGCGGAAACCGCGGCCCAGTACGGGGAGGAGCAGGTCAAGATCTGGCGCCGCAGCTACGACGTGCCGCCCCCGCCCCTCTCCAAGGACCATCCCCACTACCCCGGCCGCGACCCCCGCTACGCGGGACTCCAACCCGACGAAATCCCCCTGACCGAATGCCTCAAGGACACCGTCCGACGGTTCCTCCCGCTCTGGCACGACCGGATCGCCCCCGAGATCCGGCAGGGACGGCGCGTCGTGATCGCCGCCCACGGCAATTCCCTGCGCGCCCTGGTCAAGTACCTCGACGGAATCTCGGACCGTGACATCGTCGAGCTCAATATCCCCACGGGCATCCCGCTCGTCTACGAGCTCGACGACACGCTCAAGCCCCTGCGCCACTTCTACCTGGCGGACCCCGCGCGTCTGGCGCAGGCGCTCCAGGCGGTCGAAAAGCAGGGAAAGGCCGCCCCGGCCGGCCCCGCGTGACGCGCCCGCTACGCCAGCGCCTCCGCCTGCCGCAGATAGTGGATGCTCTGGCGAGCGATCGTTTCGGCGCCCGGACGGTAGTCGAACACCTCGACCGAGACGTAGCCGCCATAGCCGGCGTCCCTGAGGGCGCGCAGGATGGGCCGATGGTCCACCTCGCCCATGCCGGGGCCCAGAAGGTTCGGATCGTTGGCGTGGAAGTGCGCCAAGTGGCGCGCGCTCGAGCGGATCACCTCCGGCAAGGGCCGCGTCTCCGAGCCGCTCATGGCCTTGACGTCCAGATGCAGCTTGAAGCGCGGGTGGCCGATCGCCTCCACGAGCTCGACCCCGTCGGCGGCCGTGGTGATGAAGTTCGTCTCGCGCGGCGTGAGCGGCTCAATGGCGATCGTCACCCCGCAGCGCTCCGCTTCCGGAAGCGCATATTCGAACACCTCCCGCGCGTAGGCGAAGGCGCGCTCCCGCGTGACCCCGGGCAGAAGGTTGCGCTGTTTCGGAGACCCCACGACCATCACGCGTCCTCCGAGGTCCGCGCAGAACCGCGCCAGCTCCACGAAGTACTCGGCCGTCCGGCGCCGCACCGCGTCGTCGGGCGTCGTGATGTAGAGCCCCGGGGGCTTCACCAGAAGCCAGTGGAGCCCCACGACGGGCACCCCCGCCGCCTGGGCGGCGCGCCGCAGGTCCCGGCGCCGCTGCGGCCCCACCTCCGTGACGCTTTCGGCCAGCGTGAACGGCGCAACCTCGACTCCGTCGTACCCCAGCCGGGCCACGCAGTCGAGCATGCGCTCCCATTCCCAATCCGTGAACGTCTCGTTGCAGATGGCGTACTTCACGCCGGCCCTCCCTTCGAAGGACGATGCCCGCCCACTATAGAGAAGTCGTTTTTCCGGAGCAAGATCCGAATCTGCTATAATCCCGAAACCGTGCGTCGTTTCAGCCTGCTGCCGGCCCTCGCCGCGCTCGGCGCCTGCTCCAGCGTGCGCTCCGATCTGGCCGCGGTCCGCATGGAGATCGTGGAACTGGAACGGCGCCTCCCCCCCGAGGCGCCGCTGTGGATCTCCGAGGGCCCCGACCGGTTCGACGCCTTCCTCGAGGACCGCACCGACCACGTCCCGGCGCACATCTACGTGCACCTCCTGCGCAAGCTGCACGCCATGCCCCCGGCCGAGGTGGAAGCCCTCTCCGCGGGCGACTTCGACTTCCAGGCGTGCGTGGACGACCCCTCCCGCTTCCGCGGGAAGGTCTGGCGGATCCGGGGCGTGGCGGCGGACCTGCGCCCCGAACCCGTGCGGGACGCCCTCTCGCCCGTGCCTCAGGTCTTCGCCGGCCTGCTCGTGGACGACGGGGGACGGCCCGCCGTTTTCCACGTGGTCCGCAAGCCCGACGTCCTCACCCTCCGGCAGGACGTGGTCGAAACGCGCGCCGTCTTCGTCAAGCTCGTGGAGGCCGTCACCCGCTCCGGGGCGCGGGTCACCGCTCCGTTTTTCGTCGGACAGACGCTCCGCAGGTACCTGTGAAGAAACCCGGCGACGTCGAATGGCTCTGGGCCCCCTGGAGGGGCGCCTACCTCCGCCAGGCCTCCCGCAAGGAAGCCCCCGAGACGTGCTTCTTCTGCGAGTATGCCCCCCGGAAGGATCTGGATCGCGACCACCTCGTGGTCCGCCGCGGCCGACGGTGCTTCCTCGTCATGAACCGGTACCCCTACACGAGCGGCCACCTCCTGGCCGCCCCGTACGCCCACCAGGGGGATCTCGCCCTCCTGGCCCCCGCGGAGCGCCGCGAGCTTTTCGATCTTCTCCTGGACGCCAAGGACGTCCTCGCCCGCGTCCTCTCCCCCGACGGCTTCAACATCGGCATCAACCTCGGCCGCGCCGCCGGCGCCGGGGTTCCCGATCACGTCCACTTCCACGTGGTGCCCCGCTGGAGCGGAGACGCGAACTTCATGGCCTCGGTGGGCCGGACGAAGGTGATCTCCCAGGACCTCCACGCCCTTTACGAAGAACTCCAGCGGGCGTTCCGCAAGCGCCGATAATTATTCCCGGACGTCGATTCGATCCCGTGGAGATCGTCCGATGCGAACGATCGCTCTGGCCGCGCTCCTGCTCCTGGCCCTTCCCGCCCCCGTGTCCGCCCAGGGCGTGCGGATCACCCTCAAGGACGGCACCGTCCTGGAGGGAGAGCTCGAGGGATACGAGAACGGCCGCTACCGCCTCCGCCGGCCCGGCGGAGCCGTGGAGACGATCGACGAGCGGCGCGTTCTGGACGTCACGCTCACGGAACGTCCGTCCGCGGCCGCTCCCCGCACGGGCAACGCCGCCCAGGAGGCCCGCGCCGCCTTCGAGCGCGGCGACTTCGAGGAGACGCTCCGCCGGGTCGCGGAAGCCCTGAAGGATCTCGCTCTCCAGCGGGACGACCTTCAGGCCCTGGCCGCCCGCGCCGCCCAGGCCGAACTCGAACGCCTCCTCGAGCAGCGCGACGCCGAACGCCTGGCCCGCACCCTGCGCCGCGTGCTTCCCCCCCTCC
>DATLZA010000180.1 GCA_035574235.1 Planctomycetota bacterium
CCGGATCGACCGAAGGCATGCGCCGCCTGCTCCCGGAACTCGAAGCCGCCTACCGGGACGTCGCCGGCCTGGCCGAAGCGGAGTACCTCCTGGGCCGCATGCACCGCGCGCTCATGGAGGACGCGCGGGCCCTCGAGCTGCAGGAACGAGCGCTTTCGATCGACCCGGCGTTCGGCCCCGCTCTTTATGAGCGCGCTGTGCTCCTTTCCAAGAAGTACGCGATGGAACGCCAGCGCATCGCCGAGCCGGGGACCGGAGATCCCGAAGATATCGCTCCGACGCTGCGTGCGGTGCGGGAGAGGATCCTTCGCGACTGCGAGGCTCTTGAACGCCTTTCCGGGACGGTGGGGGAGGCGCGCACCCTGGCGGCGCGAGGAATCCTGGCCTTCGCCCGCGACCGGGCCCGGGAGGCCGAGCCCCTCCTGCGAAAGGCCGTGGCGCTCGATCCGCTTCTCGAAGAGGCATGGGAAACCCTCGGACTGGCCTCCGGCTCGGAGGAGGTGTTCGCCCGGGCTCTCGCCTTCGATCGCGGCTACGCGCCCCACTGGGGCGGACGCGCGCGCCTGCGCCTCGAACGGGCCCTTCGCGCCATGTCCCGCGGAGAGGACTCCGAAGAAGCGCTCCTGGGCGCCGAAGCCGATTTTTCGGAAGCCCTTCGCCTTCTGCCGGAGAATTACGATCTCCGGCGCCAGCGGGCGATCACCCGCATGACGCGCGGCTCCTTCGTCGCGGGCCGCGGCGAAGACCCGCTTCCGTTCCTGTCCGTCGCCGAGGAGGACCTGAACCGCGCGCTCGAAACGAAGCCGGATTACGAGCCCGCCTGGGCGCGCCGCGGGGCCCTGCGGACAACGCGCGGCCTGTACCTCGCCGACCGCGGAGAGGATCCCCGGGCGGATTTCGACGCCGCCGCCCGGGACCTTTCGGAGGCCTTGCGCCTTCGTCCGGCCTCGTCCGAAGCGCTTCAATGGTCGGCCTACCTCCGGCTCCAGCGCGGGATCTTCCGCGAAGGACGGGGAGAAGACCCCCTCGGCGATTACGACGCGGCTTACCGGACGATCGCCGAGGCGCTTCGCCGCTATCCCGGTTACGTCGTCGGATGGAAGACGCGCGGCGAAGTGTCGCTGCGGCGGGGCCTGCGGCACCGCGCGCGGGGCCAGGATCCCTCCGCCGATTTCGACGCGTCGGAGTCGGACTTCCGCCGCGCGCTGGACCTCGACCCGGGCTATGCCGTCGCCTGGCTTCAGCGGGGGTTCCTGAAGCTGCAGCGCGCCCTGCACGACATCGACCGGGGAAGCGACCCCCTGCCGTCCTTCGCCCAGGCGGAAGACCACTGCTCGGAGGCGATCCGCCTGAACCCCCGAGATTCCGGAGCGTGGGCCCACCGGGCCCAGGTCCGCTTCGAGCGGGCCCGGTTCGGCGGCGATCCCGCGTCGTACGCCTCCGCCGCCGCGGACGCTCAAGAAGCCCTCCGTCTCAATCCGGCCCTGGAGCGCCGCCTCGCGCCCCTCCTCCGGGGGATCCCCTCCCCGCGCTGATCGATTTTTCTAAACGCTCCCGCCGAAACGCCGAACAAGGGGGAAGGAGGTCGGCAACGATGACTTTTTTGACCTGGACGGCGATCCTCTGGGCGGCGACCGGTCCGCTCCCGGCTCAGAACGACAAGGCGCAGGCAAACTCCTACGACGACGCGTGGGAGTCCGCCTGGGTGTCCCATTGCCGCTCCGTGTATCGGACGGACGGGAAAACCGCGGGGTTCGTCCTTCAGGTGGGCGATTCGATCACCCACTCGAACCCGTACTCTCAATGGCCCCGCTATGGGGCCGGGCGGACCGCCGAGGATCTGGCGATCGTTTCCTGGTGCCGGGCGGACGTCCCGTTCTCCTCCACCCAGAACGACACGTCCAACAAGAACGGCTGGTACCTGACGGCCGCCGACACCTCCGGCTGGCGCGGCATGACCTCGGCGGGCGGTCTTCGGACCGATGAATTCCTGACCGGCAGCGGAAACGGGGCGACGCCGATGCCCGCCACCACCGACCCCGCCACGGCCCGCGCCTACGTCGCCGACGGAACAACCTACATTGCCGATCTGAACGCCGCGACCGTCGCCGCCGCCTTCCTGGACGCCCAGTTCGCCGTCCTGATGCTAGGCACGAACGATGCCGGAGGCGGACGGGCGGCCGCGGACTACCTCCGCGACCTGACCTCGATCGTCGATATCTTCGAAGGACGCAACATCGTCGTGATTCTGAGCACCCTGCCTCCGCGCCAGGGCGCCGAGACGCTGATCGACGCGTACAACGCGCAGATCCGCGATCTCGCCCGAACGCGCGGCCTTCCGCTCATCGACTACTATGCGGAGATCCTCGCGCGGCGGCCCGGCACCTCGTGGCAGGGAACCCTCATCTCCTCCGACGGGATCCACCCGAACGCGACCGGATCCGCCAATGATCCCTACACGCCCGGAGGGGATCCCTCGGTCCACAGAACGGGCGACAACGCGATGAACGACGGTTACCTCCTGCGAAGCTGGCTCACGATTCAGAAGCTTAAGGAAGTCAAAAGCTACGTCGCCGACGGCAACGATCCCCCCTCGCCGCCGCCGGAACCCGAGCCCGAACCGTCGCCGTCCCCGGGGCCCGGCCCGGGAAGGACTCTCGGGGACGATAACGACAGCAACGACGCTCCCTGCGGCTGCGGATCCGTCCGCGCGGGACTTCCGGGAGCCGTCTGGATCGGCGGGCTTCTGCTGGGCATTCTTCTGGCCTGCGCCGGCCGGCGGGCCTGACCGGAAGGCTTGTCTCATGCGACAGGTGATGATGACGGGACTTCTGGCCGCGGCGCTGGGCTCGGCCTGCGCCGACCGCGCCGTCCGTCCCGCCGCCGACCCCGGTGTCCTTTTCGCCGACGACTTTTCGAGGTTTCCGCAAGGACTCCTCTCACGCCCGCTGGGGCAACTCAACCCGGCCGTCCAGGAATACCACTATCTCGCCCACCGCGGCGTGCCTCTGGAGCCTTGGTCGATGCCGATCGTCTACCTCGACGCCTGGGCGGCCGGTGACGAGGACGGACGGACGTATCTGGAGATGCACCTGGGTCCGGAGAGCCCCTACATGGCTCCGAAGCTCTTCAGCCCGCTGTTCATCACGGGGGACCCCTCCTGGCGCGACGTCACGCTGGAAGCGTCCGTAAGGCCCCTCTCCAGGGATGGCCTCGCCGGGATCGCCTTCCGTTACCGCACGAACCGCCACCACTACGTCTTCGGTCTCGAGGGGGGCAACCGCGCGCGCCTGGCGATGCGCCGGCCGATCGAGAGGGCCTTCCGGGTCGCCGACTGGAAGGAACTGGCCGCGACCGACTTTCCGTACGAGACGACGCGATATTACCGCCTCCGCGTCGAAAACGACGGTCCGCGGATCCGCTGCTTCGTGGATGGTGCGCTCGTCCTTTCCGCGGAGGACGACGAGATTCCCTCGGGCAAGGCGGGGCTCACGGCGGGCGCGCCGGCCCGCTTCCGCGACTTCCGCGCTTCGGCGGCCGATCCGGCCGCCCTCCGCGCCCTTCAGGAGGCACGCCTCCGCGAGGAACGCGCCCTCCAGGAGGAGAATCCTCGGCCCCGCCTCTGGCGGAAGTTCGAAACGCCGGAGTTCGGTTGCGGCCGCAACGTGCGCTTCGGCGATCTCGACGGCGACGGGCGGCCGGAAATGGTCTTCGCCCAGGTCGTCTCCAAGGTGGACACCGGGAACTTCGTGGAAGCCTCGTGCGTCACGGCGGTGACCCTCGAGGGCCGCGTGCTCTGGGAGATCGGGCGGCCCAACCCGCGCAATACGCTTCTGACGAGCGACACTCCCTTTCAGGTGCATGACATCGACGGGGACGGACGCTCGGAGGTTTTTCTTGTCCGGGACTTCAAACTCCAGATTGTGGAGGGCGCCACGGGTCGCGTGAGGCGATGGGCCTGGCTGCCGGCCGTCCCCGAGGAGTACCGCCAGAAGAAGTATGAGATCAAGGAGCGTCCACACGAGCTCAATACCGGCGATTCGATCTGCTTTTTCGACCTGTCCGGCAAGGGGCGACGGACGGAGATCCTCGTCAAGGACCGGTACCGGTACTTCTGGGTGTATGACGCGGACCTCCGGCCCCTCTGGACCGGACAGGGCCAGCTCGGCCATTATCCGTATCCCTTCGATGCGGACCGCGACGGGCGCGAGGAGGTCTACATCGGATATGCGGCCTGGTCCCCGGACGGGAAACTTCTCTGGTCTCGGGATGCCGACCTCCGGGACCACCAGGACGCCGTCGCCGTAGGGAACTTCTCGGGCGATCCCGGCGCCGGGCCGCGCGCCTATTACGCGGGCAGCGACGAGGGATTTCTGGTTCTCGACCTCAAGGGCAACGTCCTCACGCATCAGCGCATCGGCCACGCCCAGAACATGACGGTGGCGAAACTCCGTCCGGACCTTCCGGGGCTTCAGATCGCGACGATCAATTTCTGGAAGAATCCGGGAATCCTCACCGTCTTCGACGCGGACGGCCGCATCCTCGAACAGGGGGAGCCGCACCATCACGGTAGCATGATTCTTCCGGTCAACTGGAGGGGCGACGGACAGGAGTTCCTGCTCCTGTCCGGCAACGTTCGAGAGGGCGGGATGCTGGACGGCCGGCTCCGCCGCGCCGTGGTCTTCCCGGAGGACGGCCATCCGGACCTTGCGGCGGCGGTGCTGGACGTGACGGGCGACGCACGCGACGAGGTGATCCTTTGGGATCCGTCCCGCGTATGGGTCTACACGCAGGACCGCCCCCCTCCCGGCGGAAAGCTCTACGCCCCGATCCGCAACGCGACCTCCAACGACTCGAACTACCGCGCCCACGTGTCTCTGCCGGCCTGGAAGTAGGCGGCTGGACCGACGCTTCTTGCCCCGGCGGCGTCTCATGGGGTAGGATGCTTCGGGAATGCTTTTCCGCGGGGGTCGGGTATGAGACACGGGACGGCGCTCCTCGCACTCCTGGCCGCGGCGGCTCCTGCGTCGGCTCAGGACGTCGTCCGGCTGCGGAGCGGCAAGGTACTCTCCGGCACCGTGCAGATCGACGAGGCCGATAAGGACGGCTTCCGCCTCGTCCGGTGGGACACCGGAGGCACGATCTACGTGCGCTGGAGCCAGCTTCCGGAACCGGAGAAGAATCGTCTTCTCGGACGCTCCGCCCCCGACGCCTCGGCTCCCCAGCTCGAGCTTCTCGACGGGGTTCGAATCCTGACCGCCACGCGGGAGGAGGTCGGAATCCTCGTCCGGGAAGACGCGCAGACGATCCTCGTCAAGACCCGGAACGGCCGCACCCCGGTGCCGATCCCCACGTCGGCGCTGCTTAAGCCTTACGAAAAGATCAAGATCCGTGAGTCCGACGCCTACGGCCCGGAGGAGATGGTTGAGCGCCGTCTGGCGCGGGCCGGCGACGCGGACGCCGCGGCGCTCTTGGAGATCGCCCGCTTCGCCACCGGCCTGCGTCTCTACGACAAGGCTCGCGAGCTCTACCAGAAGGCCGCCGGGATCGATCCCGCTCGAAAGGACGAAATCGACGCCCTCCTGGCGGCGAATGAACGCCTCGTCAAGGAGGACAAGGCCGCCGCCCTCGTGCGCCAGGTCAAGGAACTCCTCGAGGATACCGAGTACGCCAAGGCCCTGGAACTGGCGCGGCGCCTGCCCGCCGAGTTCGGCGACACCGAGATCGCGCGGCAGAACAAGGACCTCGCGGCCCAGATCGAGAAGGAGGCCAAGGACTTCGAGCTGAAGAAAGCCGAACTCCTCGCCCAGAAGGTCCCCGAGGCCTACAAAGCCAAGCGTTCGGCGCTCCTGTCCGAATACGCCGGCTCCCGATACAAGCTCTCCCAGGCGCGCTCGCTCGTGGCCAAGCTCGACGACGAAGTCGTCAAGTACCTGGCCGCCAAATTCAAGTCCACCCCCGAGGAGGTGCAGGCGGCCTGGGCCAAGCGCGAACCCAAGTCCCGGACCGTTTCGTTCGGGGAAGGATCCTGGATCGTGCGCGGCGGGCAGGACGGAGGCCTCGACACGGACGCCAAATTCACGCCCCGGGATACGTCCCGCTCCGGAGGCAACGACGGCGACGGAAACAACCGGCGCCGTCCGACGACCCCGCCCCGACCCGTCGATTTGGGCAAGAAGTTGCCGACCAGCGAAGAGTGGTGGGCCTCCGCCTCGCAGGGCGAACGCAAGAGCTGGCTCGAAGCCGAATACGCCAAGACCTCCTCGGCCGTCCGCAAGGAGATCCGGACCCGCAAATGCGGTACCTGCAATGGGGAAGGGGTCCTCAAGAGCACCCGCATGGGCGTGGCTTGCGAGGTGAAATGCGCCCGATGCCACGGCGCCAAGGAAGACGAAATCGTGCAGTACTGGTAGCCGCCCTCGTTGGGGCGCCGCTGGTCTCGGGCTGCTACCTCGCCCGGCAGGCCGAAGGACAGATCCGGCTCCTCTTCGATCTGCGACCCGTGGAGGAGGTCCGGTCCGATCCGGCCCTGCTGCCCGAGGAGCGCCGGTCCCTCGAGCTCGTCGCCGACGTCAAGGCGTTCGGAGAACGGGAGATGGGACTGGCCCGCACCGCCGCGTACACGACCTTCTTCGACACCCGCGGCCGGCCCGTCAGCTGGATCGTCTCCGCGTGCCCTCCGGATCGCTTCGCGCCGGTGACCTGGTGGTTCCCGATCGTCGGAAGCGTCCCGTACAAGGGCTTCTTCCGCCGCGAAGACGCTCTCGAGGAGGCCGCCGCCCTCCTGGAGCGCGGCTACGACGTCTCCCTGTCCCCCGTCGCCGCGTACTCCACGCTGGGCTACCTGCCCGACCCCGTCCTTTCTCCGATGCTCGACGATCCCCCCGAGGAGCTCGCGGCCCTCATCCTGCACGAGCTGACGCACGCCACGCTCTACCGCGCGGGGGAGACGGACTTCAACGAGGGGCTGGCGACGTTCGTGGGCCGCCAAGGGGCGATCGACTACACCCGCGCCCGGTTCGGGGAGGCGTCCGCGCCGCACGAGCGCGCCCTCCGGGCGCTCGAGGAGGAGCGCCGCCGCGCCGCGCGCGCGGACGAGGCCTTCCGGCGCCTTCGGGAGCTCTACGCGTCCGACGCGCCGCGCGACCGCAAGCTCGCGCTCCGGGACCGGGTCGCGGGTTTCCGGGTCAACAACGCGCGGATCCTGATGGCGCGGCGGTACGGGCGCCTCGACACGTTCGAGGAGCTCTGGCGGCGGGCCGGAGGAGACTGGACGCGCTTTTTCGCGCTGGCCCGCGGCGACGCCTCCTGAGGCCCGCTATCCTTTGTAGCGCTGCTTGAGCAGGTTGAGCGCGGATCCCGCCTTGAACCACTCGATCTGCTCCGCCGTCAGCGAGTGCCTCAGGCGCAGCCGCTCCGACGAACCGTCGGCGTGATGGAGCACCGCTTCGACATCCTTGCCCGGCGCCAGATCCCTCAGTCCCAGAATGCTGATGCGATCGTCCTTCCGGACCCGCTCGTAGTCCGCCGGGTCCGCGAAGGTCAGGGGCAGGACGCCCTGCTTCTTGAGGTTCGTCTCGTGAATGCGCGCGAAGCTCCGGACGATGATCGCGGCCGCGCCCAGGTACCGGGGAGACATGGCGGCGTGCTCCCGGCTGGAGCCCTCGCCGTAATTCCAGTCTCCGACGACGACCCACCGCTTTCCCTGCGCCTTGTACTCGCGGGCCCGGCGCGGGACGTCCTCGCCGGCCCGCCGGCCCGTGAAGGCGTCGATGGCGTCCGTAAACATGTTGTCGCTGATCCGGTCCAGATGGCCCCGGTACGCCAGCCACTTCCCGGCGGGTGAGATATGGTCCGTCGTGCACTTGCCGGCGACCTTGAGAAGCAAGGGACACTCCACGAAGTCCCGCCCGTCCCAGGGCTCGAAAGGCTTGAGAAGCTGAAGACGCGGGCTCTTGGGATCGATCTGAATCTCCACCGACGAGCCGTCGTCGGCCGGAGGCACGTAGCCTTCCGTCCCGGCGGCGAACCCCTGGGGCGGAACCTCGGGCGCCGGCGCGGGCGGCCGCAGCGTCCCGTCCCCCGGAAGGGAATCCGCCACGGGATTGAAATCCAGCCGCCCCGCCAGGGCGTAGGCCGTTACGAGCTCCGGGCTGGCGATGAACGAAAGCGTGTTCGGATTTCCGTCATTGCGACCGGGAAAGTTCCGGTTGAACGAATTGACGATGACGTTGGTTTCCCCGGGACGCACGTCGTCGCGCTTCCACTGTCCAATGCACGGGCCGCACGCGTTGGCCAGCACGCGCGCCCCCACGGCCTCCAGCTCCTCGAGAAATCCTTCCCGGCGGATCGTGGCGTAGATCCGGTCCGAGCCCGGCGTGACATAGAACGGCACCTGCGCCTTCAAGCCCCGGGCCCGGGCCTGCCGCGCCACGTCCACGACCCGGACGATGTCCTCATAAGAGGAGTTCGTGCAGCTTCCGATCAGCGCCGCCGAAATCTTCTCGGGAAACTTCTCCCGGCCGGCTTCCTCCTTAAGGCGCGAGACGGGACGCGCCCGATCGGGCGAGTGAGGCCCCGTCACGTACGGCTCCAGGGTCGAAAGATCCAGCTCGAGGAGGCGATCATAGTGCTTCTCGGCTCCTTCGTCCGGACGCAAAAGGTCGGCATTGGCGTCCGCGAGCGCCGCCAGCTCCGCCCGGCCCGTCGCGCGCAGGTAGATCGCCATGCGTTCGTCGTAAGGGAAGATCGATGTCGTCGCTCCGTGCTCGGCCCCCATGTTGCAGATCGTGGCCTTTCCGGTGGCGCTGATCGAGGCGCAGCCCGGCCCGAAGTATTCCACGATGTGGTCGGTCCCGCCCTTGACGGTCAGCTGCTGGCAGACCCAGAGGATCACATCCTTCGGGGCCGTCCATCCCTGCAGGCGCCCCGTGAGGCGGACGCCGATGAGTTTGGGATGTTTCACTTCCCAGGGGAGCCCCGCCAGGGCGTCCACGGCGTCGGCGCCGCCCACGCCCACGGCGATCATCCCGAGCCCGCCCGCGTTCGGCGTGTGCGAGTCGGTGCCGATCATCAGCCCGCCCGGGAACGCGTAGTTTTCGAAGACCACCTGGTGAATGATGCCCGATCCCGGCTTCCAGAAGCCGATGCCGTACTTGCGGCACGCGGAGGAGAGAAAATCGTAGACCTCGCGGTTGACCGAATACGCGGTCTCCGTGTCGGGGCGCGCCCCCTGGTAGGCCTGGATCAGGTGGTCGCAGTGGACGGTCGCGGGCACGGCGACCTTGGGGATCTGCGCCTGGGCGAACTGGAGGATCGCCATCTGGGCCGTCGCGTCCTGCATCGCCACGCGGTCCACGCGAAGCTGCAGGATCGCCTTCCCGGGCGCCAGCTCCTGGCCGGCGGGGTCCCAGAGATGCCCGAAGAGGATCTTTTCGGAAAGCGTCAGAGGCCTGTTGAGCCGCCGGCGGAGAACGGCGAGCGCCTCCCGGGTGCGCTCGTAGATCCGCCGGACGCCGGCGGGATCGGTTTCGATTTTCATGGAGGGGGATTCTACCCGATCCGCGCCCGCGGCGCCAGTTCCGGCCGGCCCGGGACGCCATCAATTTTTCTTCGTATACTATAATAGCGAGCGATCCGAGATACCTCTCGCGGGGAGCGGGCATGCACAATCCGTATCGCCGGCGGCGCCGGCGGCGGCTCGTTTACAGCGACAGCTACCTGGCCGGTCCGTGGTCCCTGATCCTCACCCTCGGCCTTCTTGCCGCCGGGGGATACGGGATCATGTGGGGCATCGGAAAATTCCAGGAAAACCTTCATCGTTCTTCCGCCGAAGAGAACGCCGCCTCCGCGCCTTCTTCACGCAAGGCTTCGCCGCGCGCCCCCGCCGCGACCGGTCCCGCGACCGGTCCCGCGACCGCGGGCCCTCCGTCCGCGGAGCTGATCCTCGAGCTGAATCTCGCCGTCGCGTCGCGGGAGCTGGCGCGCCTCCGGGGGGACGCGCTCCGTGCCGACCGCCAGGATCGGCGCTCCCTCGAGCTCCTCGCCCGCCTGCGTGCGGGCGAGCCTTCCGACCCCGCGGTCGAATACCTCGAACCTTCGGATGAAATCGTCGCGGTGGACGGCGTGGAACTGCGCTCGATGCCGCCCGAAGTGGCGGCGCACCTTCTGGAGCGCACGCTGGTGGGCTCGGGGCCGGACCCTCTGGTGCGCTTCCGTGTGCTCCGGCAGGGCAGCCCCCGAGAGCTGACCGTTCGACTGCCGTACGGGGCCCTGCCCGATCTGCCCGGTTCGGCCGAACGGCTGCCCATCCCCAACGACCTCGCGCGCGAGGTGCAAAAGGAGATCCTTTCGCTTCCGGAGCCCGAGCTGGGGCCCCAGGAGCGCCGGCAGATCCAGGAAATCCTGGGGCGCGGCGAAGCCACCCGGGAGGAGATGACGTTTCTGACGCGACGTCTCGTCCGCGCCGCAGGATCCCAGCTCGACCGCGAGGCGGAACGCGAGGACTTCCGCCGAAAGCGGGATGCCCTCGAGAAGATGCTGGCCTCCGCGCCCGTCCCGGATGTCGTCGCCACCCGCGACGGACGTCGCGTGGCCGGCACGCTGTCGGAGGAAACCGCGTCCAACATCTCGATCCAGACGCCCTACGCCAAGGTCACCATTCCGCGGGACGAAACGGCGCATCTCTATACGGCCTCGAGCCTCCAGGAGGAGTTCCGCCGCCGGTTCGAAGGCTCGCGGGAGAATCTCGACGCCCTGGCGCAGCTCCTCACCTGGTGCCGCGACTGGCACCTTCCGGTGCATCGCGAGTACGTGGCCTTCCATATGCTCGGCATGGATCCCGAGCACCGTCTGGCTCGCCTGGCCGCGGGCTACTATCAGATCGCCGGCGGCTGGATCCCGGGTCCGTCGATCGTCGCGGGCACGCGGCCGCCGGTTCCTCCGCCCGCACGGACGCGATCGGAGCTCCGCCCCGAGCTTGAGGCCCTCGGATTCGTTCTCCGCAAGGACCGTTGGTATTCGCGCGCCCCTTGGTCTTTGACGTTCGACTCGCTGCACCGGCCTTCCCCGGACGTCCGCATCACGCCGGCTGGAGCGGCCGTAGTCGCCTGGCACGAGGAGGATACCCCTTTGGCGCGCCTCGTGAACCCCACCGGCAAGCCGCCCGACGGCTCCCCTCCGAGATTGCGCTTTCTGGCCCCCACGGGCGCTTCCGGCGCCGCCTCGATTGCGGTCGAGTGCCCCGGCGAGATTTTCGAATGTCGTATCAAGGCCGTCGGGACCGTCGTCCAAAAGGGGAAGGGGACCGTCGAAGTGGTCGTCGTCCCCGAAGGCGGAACGTCGCACCGGCTTTATATGCTCGATCAGGGTTCCCACGAATCCTTCGTCGACGCGACCGCCGCGCTTCAAGGAGCGCGCCGGTTCACGGTCACCGGCCGCATGAGCACGACCCTGGACGGCTACCGCACGTACGCCCGGTTTCTGACTTCACTGCCGGATTCCCGCGAGGTGTTCGCGGTGCGGGCGACGGTTCTGCGTCCGGAGCCCGACGTGGACCGCACGTGGCTCAACACCCGACCGTGATGGGTCGTATCAAGAGAGGACATCGAATGCTTCGCGCGCTGACCGCCCTGGGGCTTCTGCTGGCGATGGCCGCACCGGCTTCCGCGGACGGCCTCATCCTTAAGGACGGCCGTAAGATCATCGGCCGGGTCGTCGAGAAGCCCGACGGCTTCGAGGTCTCCGTCGAGGGTCAGTCGCTCGCTTTCGCCAAAGACGATGTGCGCCAATGGGTCAAGTCGCCCAAGGATATCCTGGGAGACGCCGACCGGCTCTTTTCCGAGGCCAAGCAGATTTATCTCGAAGCCGTCGAAATGCAGGACGCCCGCGCGGCCGACGCCCGGTTCCGGGAAGCGCTTCCGAAAGTCACGCGGGCCCGGGAAGCGTACGCCGAAGCGCGCGAGTTCTTCCCCGACGGTTATTCCGAGCTGGACACGCAGCTTGTCAACATCATGAAGCTCATGCGCCTCGTGCGCGAGCGGATCGGCTCCGAGATCGCCTCGGGCGCCCCCGCCGTGAAACCCAAGCCGGCTCCGCCGCCGCGCCCGGCGGTGAAACCCGCCCCGGCCGCTCCTGTGGCCCCTGAACCCGAGCGTCCCGCCGGCGCCGTTCCCGCGTGGGCCGAGGCGATGGCCGTCCTGGCGGATCCCGCCCAGCGATCCGATCCGGCCCGCCGGGCGCTCGCCCGCGCGGCGTTCCAGGGAGTGCCGCCCGCCTCGCCCGCCGCGGACCTGGCCGTGGCCGCCGCCGTGTTCCTGGAACGAGAAGAAAAGGACTGGTCGCTCGCTCCCGAGGCCGCGGCCGCCCTGCAGGAGTTTTTAGGAGCGCTGAAATCCGAGGACGTCGCCGCCGGCAAGATCTCCCCGGCCGTGCTGAAATCGGTCGCGGACCGCCTGCGCGCGGAGACGGCGCCCGTTCCCCTCGCCCTTTTCTTCGGCGCAACCGCAAGCACTCTCGTCGCCGCCCACGGCGGCCGACCGCCGGCCGAGCTGGAAGCCTGCTTCAAGGACCTGCACTTCGAGAAATCGGAGTTCGGACCGATGTGGGGACGGCCGGAAAACCTCGCCATGGACGACTTCCGGAAGTGGACCGCCTCCGCCGAATACGACCTGGCCATCGTCCAGTTCCAGAAAGACTACCGGAGCCTGCCGTCCTTCCCGGTGCGCTACGCGCTCGGCCTTCTGTACGTCTTCCAGGCGCTTGCGGACGGCCGCACGTACGGCCGGGCGGCCTCATATCTGGAACAGCAGGCCCGGCAGGCGCCGACCCCCGCCGCCCGCGATCATCTTCTGACGCTGGCGCGGTCGATTCGGACCGCCGCCCCCTGCCCGGCGTGCGGGGGATCGGATCGCGTGAACTGTTCCACATGCAAGGGACGCGGGCGTCTCAACCTCGAATGCGTCAAGTGCGGCGGCTCGGGCAAAATCAACAGCTTCAACGGCGTGGTGGTCTGTCCGGGCTGCCAGGGCAAAGGACGGTTCAACAACGTGGACTGCCCCCGCTGCAAGGCCTCGGGGAAGGTGGACTGCAAGGCCCGCGGCTGCTCCGGGGAAATGCGTCCTCCGACCTTCGAGAGTTTCGCCGAGGCCTATGCGTGCCCCACCTGCCGGGGAAAGGGAATCCTCTTCCGTCACGTGGCCTGCCCATGTCCGGACTGCTCCGGGATCGGCCTGATCCTCCAGCCCAAAGCCGACCCGACGAAGCTCCTCCGGCCCTAGCGACCCGCCCGCGGCGGTAAAATATCTCAAGAGATTTGCGCCCCTTCTCAGTGCGGGCGCGCCTTCCGTCCGATATGGAGAGAGAGGGAAACCGACCCGAGGAGGTGTCATGCACGCCTGGCTGGGATGCATCGTCGCCGCCGTCGGAGGGCTCACCGGCGCCCTCCAGCAACCCCCCAAGGACGCCACGGTCCCGCCCGAGGAGGCGGCCCGCCGCATGTCCGTCCCGGAAGGATTCAAAGTCACGCTCTTCGCCGGAGAGCCCCACGTTCGCCAGCCCAACGCGTTCGCCATCGACGACCGCGGCCGCCTCTGGGTGGCCGAAAACTATTCGTATACGGGGCCGAACGGACCCTGGAAACCGTCCGGACGCGACACGATCCTCATCTTCGAGGATACCGACGGCGATGGCCGCTTCGACCGTCGCAAGGTCTTCACGGACACCTTAAGCTTTGTCAGCGGCTTGGAGCTCGGATTCGGAGGCGTCTGGGTGGGGTCCCCGCCCAACCTGCTGTTTATTCCCGATCGGGACGGGGACGACCGTCCGGACGGGCCTCCCCAGGTGCTGCTGGACGGATGGGGCTATCAGGATCAGCACGAGACCCTCAACAGCTTCATCTGGGGTCCCGACGGCTGGCTTTACGGGTGCCAGGGCGTCTTCACCCATTCGCGCGTGGGCAAACCCGGCGCCCCGGACTCCGAACGTGCGCCCCTCAACGCCGCCATCTGGCGTTTCCACCCGACCCGCCACGTCTTCGAGGTCTTCGCGGAAGGCACGAGCAATCCGTGGGGCCTGGACTTCGATGACTACGGACAGGCCTTCATCGAAGCGTGCGTCATCCCGCACCTCTGGTATGTGATTCAGGGCGGTCGATACCATCGCCAGGCCGGCAAGCACTTTAACCCGCACACGTACGACGACCTCAAGACGATCGCGGACCATAAGCACGAGGGGATCCAGGGTCGGAAGGGCGGCCATGCCCACGGCGGCGCGCGCTTCGTCCTCAACGACCGTTTTCCCCCCGAGTGGCGGGGCCGCTTTCTCATCGGCACGATCCACCATCACGGGATCTACTGGGACGCCCTGGAGCGCCGCGGTTCGGGATTCGTGGGCCGCCACGGCGGCGACTTCCTCATGGCCAACGACCCCTACTATCTCGGGTTCAACTTCGAGTTCGGCCCCGACGGGGCGCTCTACGTCATCGACTGGTACGATCCGCGCGCCTGTCACGGACAAACCCCCGAACACGTGGAAACCGGACGGATCTACCGGATCTCGTACGGAAACGCCCCCGCCGACCCGGTGAATCTCGCCCGGCTCCCCTCGGCGGACCTCGTGCGCCTGCAGCTTCATCCCAACGACTGGCACGTGCGCCACGCGCGCCGGATCCTTCAGGAGCGCGGCCCGGACGCGGAAGTCCACAAGGCCCTGCTCGCGATTCTCCGCGATCATCCCGAAGTCCCTCGGAAGCTTCGCGCCCTCTGGGCGCTTCACGCGACGGGTGGAACGACGGAGGCGCTCCTGCTGGAGCTCCTCGGACATGAACACGAATACGTGCGCGGCTGGGCGATCCAGCTTCTGGCCGAGGGCAAGCGGCCCTCCGAGGAGGCGCGCCGGCGGTTCGCGGCGTTGGCGCGGGAGGACGCCTCCGCCGCGGTGCGCCTCTACCTCGCGGCCGCCCTTCAGCGGATGCCCGGCCCCGAGCGCTGGGAGATCCTCGAGGCCCTGGCGGGCCGAGCCGAGGACGCGCAGGACCACAACCTGCCGCTCCTTCTCTGGTATGCGGCGGAGCCTCTCGTGCCGCAGGAGCCCGCCCGGGCGGCCAGCCTGGCCGCCCGCTCCAAGATTCCGCGCCTCCGCGAGTTCATCACGCGGCGCCTTGCCTCCAAGTAGGCCGTAGCCTGTCGGGGCGGGAATCGGAAGGAGGGAGCGGGTATGCTCGCGCTCGCCTTCGGCCTGTCGGCCTGCGCCGCAGCCGTCCAGGACGGTCCGCGTTCGAGGGACCTTGTGCGCCGGCGGGCGGAGGAGTGGGCCCGGTAGGGAAGACCCTCACCGTCCCGTGCGACGGCTCAGAAGGAACGCCACGAGGTCATAGAACTCCGGCTCGGGAATCGTCTCGCCGAAGTTGGAAGGCATCGGCGAAAGGGACGAGAGCGCCCGCTGCTCGATCTCCCGCAGGGGAATCCGCGACTCCTTCTCGGCGGATTCCTGGAGGATGAGAACCTCTCCCTCCTCGCGGCGCACCAAGCCCGAAAGAACCCGTCCGTCCCGCGTCTTCACAAGCGTCGCCCGGAACGCCTGATCCACGTTCCGGTTCGGGTCGAGCACATCCTCCAGCACTCGTTCGAGGCCCCGGTTGCCGATCCCGTCCAGTTCGGGCCCGATCTTGGCCCCCTGGCCGCCGATCATGTGGCAGCCCGCGCAATGCCGGGCGAAGGACTGCGCTCCCCGCGCGGAGTCGCCCGGCGCGCGGAGATATCCCTTGCGCCGGGCCTCAAGGAGCGCCCCCAGCCGCTCGTCCTCCGGGGGAAGGGAAGCGGTAAGCTTCGCGCGCCGCGATTCGAGGTCCTGCGCCTTGAGCGCCCGAAAGCGCGCCTCCACCGATTTCTCCAGAAGAAGGCGGGGCGACGCCTTCCCTTGCTCGGCCGCCGCCAGAAGCGCTTCCGCCCCCTCGCGATTTGCGGCCAGGGCGCCCGCGATGGCGGCGGCGATTCCCTGGGGCGCCGTGGAGAGCGCGCGCACCAGCGCGTCGCGCGCCCCCGGCCGCCCCGTCGCGCCCAGGGCCGCGGCCGCCCGCCGGCGCAGATCCAGCCCCGCCGCCGAGTCCTTGAGAAGCCCCTCCAGGGAAGGGACAGATCCCTCGGGATCAATCGCGGCCAGCGCTTCCGCCGCCGCGCCCCGAACGTCCGGCGCGCGCGAGGCGTCCGTCGCGACGGCGGCCACGTCTCCCCGAAGCGCTTCGAGACGAAGCTCGCGGGCCAGCGTCAGAGCCTCCCCGGCGGCCCGCGCCTCCGATCCCGTGAGCGCCTTCCGAAGAACGTCCGCGGCCCAGGCCCGTTCCGCGTCCCCCAGAGCGCGCCCCCGCTCCTGGAACCCTCGGTGGAGCGCCCGCACCGCCGCCACGGACCCCGCCCGTTCCCGCGCCAGCGCCACAAGCGACGGGACGTCCTCTTCCGGCGCATAGCGGGCCGCGTGATGGAGGAGCTCATCGGACACCGTTCCGTGAGCGCGCAGAAGCGTCAGGAGCGCGCGGCCGGATTCGGGCGTCCGCACTCCGAGAAGCGCCGCCGATACGCGCCGCGCCCGAGCCGGCGAGTCCGTTCCCCGGGCGCTCGCCCAGGCCAGGACCTTCGGGTCCCGAAGATGGTTCCGCACGGACATCTTGACGACATGCGCAAGGAAGGGATCCGCGTCCGACGTTTCTTCCCAGAGCGCCAGGAGAGGATCGAGGTTCGCTTCTTCCGGGTGCAGGCCGAGCGCCTCCGCCGCGGCCCGCCGGACGAAGGGGTCCGCATCCCGGAGCATCCTTCGCGCGACCTCTCCTTCGAAGGTCCAGCGTCCGCGCTCGCCGATCGCGCGGGCCAGGTGGACGCGAACCGCGCGGTCGGGGTCCGCCGACAGGCGCGCGACCCGCTCTTCCGACAGCGCTCCCACGCGCTCCAGAACCCAGAGTCCGTGGGCCCGAAGCCAGGGGGAGGAGCCGTCCGCCGACATCCGCGCCCAGAGAGGCTCGGCGATCGCGGGCCCGAGTCCGACCAGCCGCTCGGTGGCCTGGACGCGCAGTACGAGGTTCTCGTCGGCGAGGAACCCGAAAAGGGTTTCCCGCGACGCGCGGGAGAGGTCCGGCGCGGGCCGGAGCGGCCCGCCGTTCGGCCCTTCGTAGATGACGCGCCAGATTCGGCCGCGCGTCTTGTCGCGTCCCGGATGGTCCAGGGGCACTTCGTAGTGGCCGATGATGCGGTTGTAAAAGTCCGCGATATAGAGCGCCCCGTCGGGGCCGAGTTTGAGATCCACCGGCCGGAACCACGGATCCTCGCACGTCAGGAAGTCCGGCTGTTCGAGGGCGCGCGCGCCGGATCCCTTCCACTCCAGCCGGTCGTGGTTGATCCGGTGCGTCACGACGTTGCCCAGGAAGATCGTATCGCGGTAGGGGGGAGGGAAGTGGGAGGCGGCGTAGTAGACGATCCCGGCGATGGCGGAGGAGCCGTGGTCGTGGCTCATGAGAGCCGGGCCCAGGCCCAGGCCGTCATGCGTTCCTTCGAAGGTCGGATAGCAGGCGCCGCGCAGAAGGAGATACGCGGGCCGGCTGTGGCAGTCCGCGGAGTAAAGGTTTCCCAGCGGATCGAAGCACAACCCGAACGGGTTCACCTGTCCGTGGGTGTAGGCCTCCACGCGCGAGCCGTCGGGGCGCAGACGGTACGTGTTCCCGGAGCGCATCGTGATTGCGTGTCCGTCGCGGCCCCGAACGATGGAAGTGTTGGCGAATCCGTGGCAGGCGTAGATCCAGCCGTCCACCCAGGGGGTGAACGCGTTCGTCATTCCATGGGTGTCCTTGTAGCCGAACTCACCGTAGAGCGGCTCGCGCTCCTCGTAGCGCCCGTCCCCGTCGCGGTCCCGACAGATCCAGATCTTCGGGATGCTGTGAACGAGAAGCGCGTCCGCGCGGGGCAGAAGTCCGATGGGAATGTTCAGCCCTTCGACGACGCGGGAGACCTTCCGCGCCCGGCCGTCGGGACCGAAGTCCTCGAGGCGCTTGACGACGTCGCGACCGGGGGAACCGGGGGCGGCGGGGAAGGGGTACTCGACGGACTGGGTCACGTAGAGCCGGCCCTGATCGTCGAAGGCGAGGTTCATGGGCTTGATCACGTCCGGTTCCGCGGCGACCAGTTGGATGCGAAACCCCGCCGGCAGGCGGAAGCGGCGGAGCTGCTCCTCGGGGCTTAAAGGATCGGTCCGGGCGACATGACCGTCCTGGGCGGACGCGGGCACGGCCGCCCAGACGGCGGCCACGGCGAGAACGAGTTTCCGCATGGCGGGCGCCTCCTACGGTAAGATATGCCGTCGGCGTCGAATCGGGTGCCGAAATCCGGCGTGACGCCCGGGGGGCGTTCGGCTCTTTCTCTTGAACGCTGCCCGCAGGGCCGCTATGATGATCGTCTTGCGAGGGTAAGGGGACTCGGGGATTATGGCTGACCCGACCGACGACAAGCCCGCCGCCCCCCCGCCTCCGGGCGAGGAGCCGTCGCCGGATGGCCCCCGCAGCGCCCGGATCATCGATGTTCAGGGCATGATCCGCCAGGCGTCCACCCGCGTCCGCGTGGACCAGCTCGTCCGGCAGGGCAAAAAGTACATCTCGATGCTCTCCCGGGAGCGCATCGACGAACTCATCAATCAGGCCGTCAAGACGATCGTCGACAAGTACCGCGCGCTGGCGGCCGGCGTCTCCAACGTTCCCGTCGCCCAGCTCCAGGCCGAGTCGAAGCAGGAATTCAACGAGCTGCTCGAGCAGTACAAGGAAACCTCGCGGGCCCGCACTGAACTTGAGGCCTCCAAGGAAGCCCTGGATGCCGAACTCGGGGAGCTGCGCCGCGAGCTGGAGCGCCAGAAGGCCGCCGCCGAAGGCCGGCTCTCCGAGGAGCTCGAGAAGGCCCTGATCGTCGGCTTCAAGGAGTTCGAGCGGGAGCTCGACCGGATCGTCTCGAAGGTCTTCGAGAAGCGACGCCTGATCCTGCAGGAGACCGAATCGCCGGAGGCGGTGGCGGAGCTGCGCCAGGTGGAAGAGGTGCTGAGGAAAATCATCGCGCGCCTCGTGGCCGCCGAAAGGGAGCGTTTCCAGGTCGCCGGCGGCCGGGACAAGGAGATCGCGCTTCTCGAGAAGCGCATCGAAAAGCTCTACGCGCAGATCGGCGCGCTCGAGAACGCCCTCCGCACGATCACCTCGTCGAAGCTCTACTCCAACCAGCAGATTCAGAACCTGCTGAGAAGTCTCGGCCTGGCGCAGGACGACAAGTACTTCGAGAAGAAGAAGGAGATGCTCAAGATCGTCCTTCAGGCCAACAAGGAGCTTCGCCAGAAGGCGCGCGAGCTGGAGGAGAAGGGAATCAGCCTGGCCAACCCCGCCGGAACCGTGGACGGATCCGCCGCCTGATGCTACGCTTCGTGAGAACCGAACCCACTTAGGAGAGCCGCTATGCCCCTTGAGGAAGCCAAGGTAGCCGAGCCCGCCGGGCGTACGACGAAGGAGGGCGTCCTCTACATCGGAATGGACCTGGGCTGCTACAAGACGTCGATCGCGGCGACCAACGGGACGCGCGAGGTCGTCTATTCGATCGTGGGCTGGCCCAAGGACCCCGTCAGCCGCAAGATGCTCGGGAAGGACGTCGTCTTCGGCAACGAGGCGTTTCAGCACCGGCTGGCCCTGGATACGGTCCGTCCCTTCGAGAAGGGGGCGCTCAAGTACGTGGACAACGACGCGGCGGGCATTCCCAAGGAGAAGCTCGAGAAGTACAAACAAGCCGCCCGTGAACTCGTCAAGCACGTGGTTTCCCTGGCGCGGCCGCCCAAGGGGACGCTCGTCTACGGCGTCATCGGCGCGCCCGCCCGCGCGTCGATCCTTAACAAGCAGGCTCTCATGGACGCCTGCAAGGGCGTTTTCGAAGCGGTCATGATCGTGTCCGAGCCTTTCGCCGTGGCGTACGGGATGAACATGCTGGAGGACGCGCTCGTCGTGGACATCGGGGCGGGGACGACGGACCTCTGCCGGATGCACGGCGCCATCCCCACCGAAGAGGACCAGATTACGAGCTCCAAGGCCGGAGACTACATCGACGAGGTGGCGTACAACCTGATCAAGCAGGCGCATCCGGACGCGCAGTTCACGATCAACATGGTGCGGGACGCCAAGGAGCGCTACAGCTTCGTGCACGACGTGAATGATCGGGCCGTCGTGACGTGGCCGAACAAGGACGGCAAGCCGACGCCCTACGACATCACCAAGGAGCTCAAGGAGGCGTGCCGTTCGATCGTCCCGGATATCGTGCAGGGCCTTCGGAAGCTCGTTTCCACCTATGACGCGGAATTCCAGAAGCGGATGCTCCAGAACGTGATCCTGGCCGGCGGCGGCAGCCAGCTGCGGGGTCTCGACCGGCTCATCGAGGAGGAGCTCCAGCAGTACGGCGGGGGACGCGTCACGAAGGTGCACGAGCCCGTCTTCGCCGGGGCCAACGGCGCCCTGAAGCTCGCCGCGGACATGCCCGAAGAGTATTGGAAGGAGCTGAAGTAACGCGGTTCGTCTTCCAAAAGCCCCGCGCTCGTCCCGGCGGGGCTTTCTTTTTCGCGGGAGCGCGATGAAGGTGGTCTATCTGATCCGCCACGCCACGGCGGAGGACCCCGCGGGGAAGGAGGACGCCGCCCGGCGACTGATCGAGCGCGGCCGGGAGGAAGCCCGGACCGCCGGGCGCGCCCTGCGGGCCCTCGGCGCGCGCGTGGCGATCGTCCTCTCCAGTCCGCTCGCCCGGGCGCGCGAGACGGCGGAGCTTCTGGCGGCGGAGCTTTCCCCGCCGGCGCCGGTGGAACTGCACGAACGCCTGGCCTGCGGCGCGGCGCCGGAGGCGTTCCGTGACGTCCTCGCCACCGCCCCCGGCGGGGAAGTGGCGGTCGTGGGCCATCAGCCGGATCTTGGACGCTTCGTCGCCGATCTCCTGAGCCTCGGACCGGAGGCGCACGTGCCGTTCCGGCCCTCGAGCGTTTACGCGCTCGAATTCAATCCCGCGGGAGGCGGCTCGAAGCTTCTCTGGCGCCGACACCCGGACGAGCTGGCGGCCGCGGCCCGGAACGGAGCGCCTCCCGGTCCGTAAGCCTCCGAGCCCGCCGAAAGATCGCATGCCACAGGGCCCGCGTGAGCAGCCCCGTTTGCGTGTTCTGCCGGCTCGGATGGTAGGAGTCCAGAAGAATACGTCCGTCCGGAAGGCTATGCTCGGCGCCGTGTCCGAAAGGAGCCTCGCGCGGACGCAGGCCGGCGATGCGCAGGACGGCTTCGTGGGCGATGCGGCCGAGCGCCAGAATGACGCGGGCGGGGCGGAAGAAGTGGAGCTCCTCGGCGAGATAGGGACGGCAGGCGGAAAGCTCCGCGGGCAGCGGCCGGTTGCCCGGCGGAGCGCAACGCGCGGCGGCCGTGATGTAGACGCCCTGCAGGCGCAGGCCGTCGCCGGGCGCGCGAGATACGGGCCGGGAGGCCCATCCATATCGATGGAGCGCCCCATAGAGCCAGGCGCCGCTGGAGTCGAAGGTGAACATGCGGGCCGTCCGCCCGGCGCCGTGAAGGCCCGGGGCGAGTCCCACGACCACGAGGCGGGCGCGGGGATCGCCCCAGCCGGGCACGGGCCGGCAGACATGGTCAGGCCACCGCTCGCGGGCCCGGTCCAGGTACGCGGCGAGCCGGGGACATTTCCGACAGTTCCAGATGCGCCGGGCCAGCCGGGCGAGCGTCGGGTGGGCCGGAGGGTCGTAGGTCATCGCGCCCCGGCGGGGGCGGCGGCCGCCGCGGGCACTTTCGAAGGGACGGCCTTGCCGTGATGATGCGGGTGATCGTGATGATGGTGCTCCACGATGAACCAGACCGCCACCGCGATCGCCGCCAGAATGCACAACGTCACCGCGACGGCGACGCCGTGATGGCCCCCGCGGAATGCGGCGGCCTCCGAGGACGCCGCTTCGCGCCGGGCATATTCTTGCTCTTCGGCGGTATTCCAGCGCGCCGCTTCCTGCGACGAGGAAGCATCCAGCGGGCGGGGAAGCGCGGCCGCCAGGATCGCCGCGATGAGGAAGCTGACGAAGGATCTGCATGCCGTGCTCATGAGGATGACGTCCCTCCCTTACGGGCTTACGACGATCACCAAGCGCCGCGCGGGCGCCGGATCCCATTCGTCCATAAACCCGCAGTATGTATTCTGACGCCACCCTCGAGCGGGATCAAGCGTTGCGATAAGTCCCTGTCCTGGATGGAGAGCGGCGACCACTTCATAGTGCGTCAGTCCGCCCGTGACGTGCGGCTTGACCAAGCCCACGATCACGGGCCGCCCGGCCGTCACTTCGCGCTCGAGATCCTCGAATCCCGCTTCGGAGAAGACATAGGCCCGAAGTCCCTGTCGCCGCGCCGTGTCCCGCAAGGCCCCCGCCGTCAGCGCCTCGCCTGGAGCGCCGCCCGCGGAGGCGATCTCCGGCACGGAAAGAGGCCGTCCCCAGTAGGCCAGCACCATGGCCAGGGCCGCCGCGCCGCAGTCGGCGTGTCCCTCCTGGCGAATCAATGGGATGTGGCGCACGGCACGCCATCCGGGATCCCGGTCAAGCTCGGTCGGGTCGAAGTCTCGCGCCGAGCCGAGGTATCCCGAGCAGGCGCAAAGCAGCGCGAG
>DATLZA010000181.1 GCA_035574235.1 Planctomycetota bacterium
GAAGCCTTCCAGGAAGGCGCGGGCGTAGATGCCGGGGGAGGCGTGGCCCTGGAAGTAGACCTGGTCCCCGGGGGCTCCGTCCTCGCGGCCGCGGAAGAAGTGGTTGAATCCCACCTCGTAGAGCGTGCAGGCGGAGGCGTAAGTCGAGATGTGGCCGCCGATGCCGTCCACGTGCTTGTTGGCGCGGTGGACCATGACGGCGGCGTTCCAGCGGATGATGGCGCGCAGGCGTTTTTCGATGCGTTCGTCGCCGGGGAAGGGGGGCTCTTCGGACCGGGGGATGGTGTTGACGTAGGGGGTCTGAACGACTTCCGGCAGATCGATTCCGGCGCGGGAGGACTGCTCGTGGAGGACACGCAGCAGATAGCGCACCCGGTCGGGGCCGTGGTAGACGCGGAGCTGTTCGAGCGCCTCGACCCACTCGGAGGTTTCCTGGGGGTCGACGTCGACTCCGGCCGCCTCTTCCTGGACTTCCTGCTCGTACGGTTCCTGAACGCTGCTCATGAATGCTCCGTCCCTGCTGCCCCCGGATGTGCGATCCGTGATATTTTACCGGGCCCGGCGGCCTTCCGCAACCGGAACCCGATCCTTCATGATTCCCAGCGGCGCCGAAGGTTTTCGGCCAGAAGATCGAGGAAAGGTTCGGTGGGGAGCCACCGGTCGGGCGGGGGTTCCAGCGTGCCGTACACGGACCGCGCCAGATCCTTGGTCATCGTTCCGGACTCGACCGTCTGGACGCAGACCTCTTCGAGGAGGCGCGCGAAGCGGGCCGGCTCGGGGGTTCCGTCGAGCTTGGCCCGGTGGGCGATGGCGCGGGTCCAGGCGAAAATGGAGGCGATGGGATTGGTGCTGGTGACCTTGCCGGCGACGTAGTCGCGGTAATGCTTGGTCACCGTGCCGTGGGCGGCTTCGGCTTCCATCGTGACGCCGTCCGGGCACAGGAGCACCGACGTCATCATCCCGAGCGAGCCGAAGCCCTGGGCGATCATGTCGGACTGGACGTCGCCGTCGTAATTCTTGCAGGCCCAGAGGAAGCCGCCTTCCCACTTGAGGACCTGGGCCACCATGTCGTCGATGAGCCGGTGTTCGTAGGCAAGGCCGCGCTCCTTGAACTTCGCGGCGAACTCGCGGTCGTAGATCTCCTGGAAGACGTCCTTGAAGCGGCCGTCGTAGGTCTTAAGGATGGTGTTCTTGGTGGACAGGTACACCGGCAGTCCCGCCAGGAGGGCGTATTGAAAGCAGGAGCGCGCGAAGTCGGCGATCGACTCGTCCGTATTGAACATGCCCAGACCGATGCCGGGGCCGGAGAACTCGTGAACGGCCCACTCTTCTCGCCGGCCGTCGCGGCCTTCCCAGACGAGCTTGAGCGTTCCGGGGCCGGGCAGGCGGACGTCCTGGGCCTTGTACTGGTCGGCGTGGGCGTGGCGCGCGACGACGATGGGCCGGGTCCAGGCGGGCACCAGCCGCGGCACATTGCGGCAGACGATGGGAGCGCGGAAGATGGTTCCCCCGAGGATGTTGCGGATCGTCCCGTTGGGGGACTTCCACATCTTCTTGAGCTTGAATTCCTTGACGCGCGCCTCGTCCGGGGTGATCGTGGCGCACTTGACGCCGACTTTGTGTTCCCGGATGGCGTGGGCGGCCTCGACGGTGACACGGTCGTCGGTGGCGTCCCGGTTCTGAATGGAGAGATCGTAGGTCTTGAGGTTCAGCTCGAGGAAGGGAAAAAGCAGCCGTTCCTTGATCCACTGCCACAGCACGCGCGTCATCTCGTCGCCGAGGAGGTCTACGAGAACGCCGGAAACGCGGATCTTCTTCATATGGGGGCAAGAGGATAGCACGGCCCGCCGGGGGATTCCAGGATTGCGCGGGTCGGTGGGAAGGAGGAGCCCATGCGGGCATGGTGGCTGGCGGCGGTTCTGGCCGCCGGGGATCCGTACGTGGAGCTCGGGCCGATGGTGGGACACACGGGATCCGACGAGGCGCTCCTCTGGGTGAAGGCTTCGGGGCCGTCCCGGCTCGCGGTGCGATACGGAAGGCGGCCGGATCTGGCCGACGGCCGCCTGACCGGCGGGATTCCGCTCGGCCCCGACACGGATTTCGCCGGGCACGTGCGCGTCACGGAGCTGGAGCCCGCGACGCGGTACTTCTACGCGGTGTTCCTGGACGGTCGCGCCGCGACGGCTCCTCCGTACCCGTCCTTCGTGACGGCGCCGCGGCCCGGGATGCGGGGGCGTTTCCGGTTCGCCTTCGGCTCCTGCGTGGGCGCGAAGGGAGCGGACGCCGCGGCCTGCTGGGGGGACATGGCGGCCAGGACCTCCTTCGATCTGCTGCTTATGCTCGGCGACAATCACTACGCGGACTCCACGGATCCGGCCCTTCAGCGCGCCTCCTACTGGGATCACCGGCGGCCGGCCGGTTTCCGGGAGATCGCCGCGCGCACGCCGACCTACGGTATTTGGGACGACCACGATTACGGCCCCAACAACAGCGACGGCACGGCGCCCGGGAAGGAGGATTCCCTGCGCACGTTCCGGGAGTTCTGGGCGAATCCCGCCTACGGCCAGGAGGACGATCCGGGGGTCTATTTCTCGTTTTCGTGGGGGGACGCGGATTTCTTCATGCTGGACAGCCGCACTCACCGGACGCCGAATCGGGCGCCCGACGACGGAACCAAGACGATGCTCGGCGCCCGCCAGAAGGAATGGCTCAAGCGCGGGCTGGCGGCCTCGCGCGCGTCGCTCAAGTTCGTGGCCTGCGGCAGCGAATGGCAGACGCATACGCAGCCGGACGGCTGGTCGAGCTTTCTCCGGGAGCGCGACGAGATCTTCGGATTCATCCGCGATCGCGGGATCCGCGGCGTGATTTTTCTGTCCGGCGACCGTCATTTCACGGCGGCGTACCAGATTCAGGGCCGGTTCCTCGAGTTCACCTCCGGACCCCTCGGGAGCTCCAATGCCCGGCCGAAGGAGGCGCCCGAAATGATCCTGTGTCACGCGGAGGGAAAGCTCTACGCCGTGGCCGAGGCCGACACGACGGGGGAACGGCCGGCGGTGACGCTGGAAGTGTACCGGGCGGGGGAGGGGTTGCGGGAGCGGCGCCCTTTCACGGCGGAGGAGATCGACGGCGAGGTTCGGATTCCTCCGATGGCGTGGCCTCCCGAGCGCCGGCGATAGCGGCGCAAGTGTTTGACCGGGACGGCCGACTGTGGTTTAATCCAGCGCGCACGTCCGACGTGGGCCTGTAGCTCAGTTGGGAGAGCGCGGCACTCGCATTGCCGAGGTCGTGGGTTCGAATCCCATCAGGTCCACCATCTTCTTCCGCGCTTGACGGTCCTTTCCGCGTGCTCTATTCTCGGAACCGGGGGGATAAGGAGCATGGCGGAGCGCGCTTCCGACGAGGCTCTGGCGCAGCATCTGCTCAAAGCCGGTTTCGTCACCGAAGCCGAGCTTCGGGAAGCGATGCGCCTTCGGGCGGAGCGCGCTTCCGAAGGACACCCCCGGACCCTCGGGGAGATCCTCGTCGAGAAGGGGCTCCTCAGCCCTTCGCAGCTCGAGAAGGCGGAAAAAAAGCTTCATGCGCAACGCGAGTCGAGCTCCCGCCTGGGGCCCTACCGCTTGCTTCGCAAGCTGGGAGAAGGCGGCATGGGCGAGGTCTATCTGGCGGAAGATTCCCGGACCGGCGGCAGGGTGGCGGTCAAGGTCCTGCCCAAGGCCGCCGCCCAGGATGAGGAGATGGTGCGGCGCTTTCGCCGGGAGGTCGATTCGGCCCGCACGCTCGATCATCCGAACATCGTCCGCGCGCACGAGAGCGGCGTGGACCGGGGCTACCACTACTATGTCATGGAGTTCGTCGAAGGGGAAACCGTCGGAACGCGTCTCAAGCGGGAGGGCGCGCTTCCGCCCCTGGAGGCCACGCGCCTCATTCTCCAGGTCGCCCGGGGGCTGCACTACGCGCACGGTCGAGGTTTCGTGCATCGCGACGTCAAGCCGGACAACATCATCGTGTCGAAGGACGGCACCGCCAAGATCCTCGACATGGGGCTCTCGAAGAACATCGCCGAGGCGCAGACCTTTCTCACGGTGACCGGCATGGCGCTCGGGACGCCGCACTACATGGCTCCCGAGCAGGCGCGCGGCGATAAGAACATCGACGGCCGCGCGGACATCTACAGTCTGGGGGCGACGTACTACCATCTCGTCACGGGCCAGACGCCGTTTCGGGGAAGCTCGGCCGTCGAGCTTCTCGGCCAGCACCTGAATCAGCAGGTTCCCGACCCTCGCGATGTCCGGGACGGCATTCCCGAAGGGGTCGTGCACGTCCTGCGCAAGATGATGGCCAAAAGCCCCGAGGACCGGTACCGCGACGGCGGGGAGCTGATCGCGGATTTGGAGCGTGTGCTGGAGGGAGCCGAGCCGGTCAGCCGCGCCGTCGAGGCGACGCGGAGCGCGGTCGGAATGCCTCTGCCGGGAGAACTCCGCCGGCGCTTCCGGGCCCGGCTCCGGCACGAGTCGGCGGCCCGGCCCGCCGCTTCCGTTCGGAAGGGCTCCCGGTTTCGGGTCCCCATCGCTTTCGGCGCGGCGGCGGTCGCGGCGGCGATCCTGGCGATCGGGGCGTTCGGCCGCCGAAGTGCGCCGGATCCCGTATCGCGCGCTCCCTCCCGTCCGGAAACGCCGGCTCTGCAGGCGCCGGCTTCTCCGGAGCAGGCTCCTGCAGCGGAGGTTTCGCGGCCCCCTTTGCCGGCCGAGGCGCGTTCCGAGGAGGCTCCGCGGAAGCCTGACGGGGTCGCCGTCCTCCCGGACCGGCCAAGGGTCCCGAAGAACGAGGGCGAGTCTCCGCGGCCGCCCGAATCGTCGCCGCCTCCTCCGCCCGCCCCTCCGGCGGTCGAACCCGCGCCGAAGGCGGGCGTTCCCGCCCCGCCCCCGGCTCCGGTCCCGGCGGCCCCGGATCCCGTGGAGCGTCCTGCGGCGGCTCCGGCCGCGTCCCCTCCGGAGGCCCCTCCGGCGGGCGTTGCCTCGGCCGGACCGGCACGGCGGAAACGTCCGATCCCGGAATCGGGCCGGCTGCGCGAGGTGACCGAAGCGCTCCGCCGGAGCTTCGCGGTCGATGCGGCTCGGACGGGGGCCGACAAGGGGGCGCTGGCCCGCAAGCTCCTGGAGAAGGCCCGCGCTTCCGAGACGTCGGAGGCGGAGCTTTACGGACTGCTCAGCCTTGCCCGGGCGCTGGCCGTTCAGGCCCATGACGTCCGGACCGCGCTCGAGGCGCTGGATCTTCTGGCGGGGGCCTTCGAGGTGAAGGAATTGGAGGAAAAGTCGGAGCTCCTTCTGAAGACGCCGGTTCGAGCCGGGGAGGCGGCCTCCTGGGCGGCGGCGGCCCTCGAAGTGGCCGATCAGGCGATCGAGGAGGAGGATTACGAAACCGCCCTGCGGCTGGCGGCTCGGGCCGAAACGCTCGCGCGGGGCGTGGGGGACAAGGAGACGCTGGAGGAGGCGCGGCGGCGGGCCCGCGAGGCCGCCGACCTGCGCCGGATGGCGGAAGGCGTGCGCTCGTACGTTCGCACGCTGGAGAGGAAACCGGAGGATGCTTCGGCCGGCGCGGCCGTGGGCAAGTTTCTGTGTCTGGCGCGGGGGGAATGGGTCCGCGGGCTTGCGTTGCTTCTGAGAAGCCCGGATCCCGCCTGGAGAGCTCTGGCGGAGGGCGAACGGGAGGCGCCCACGGATCCCGCCCGCCGCGTGGCTCTGGCGGAAGCGTGGGCGGCGCAGGCCGAAAAGGAGACGCCGAGTTATAAGATTCGCGCCCGGGGGCGTGCCGCCGAATGGCTGGAGCGCGCGATTCCGCAATTGACGGGGCCCGCGCGCACGGCGGCGGAGCGGAAGCTGGCCGCTCTGGGTTCCGAAGTCCGCCCGCGGGCGGGCCGGATCCTGGATCTCGGCGACGGACTGCGGCTGGAGCTGGTGACGCTGCGCCCCGGCGTTTTCATGATGGGAAGCGCGGACCTCCTTCCGGAGCCTTGGTCCCGGGACGAACGACCGTCTCATCGGGTTGAACTCACCCGCGAATTTCAACTGGCTCGATACGAGCTGACCCGCGGCGCTTTTGAGGCGTTCGTGCGGGCGACCGGCTATGGGACGGAGACCGAGAAAGTCGGCAGGCTCGGGATCCGCAGGGCGCAGGAAGGATGGGGATGGGCGGAGGGGTTGAGTTGGCGGAACCTGAATTTTCTTCAGACGGACGATCATCCGGTCGTGGGGATCAGCTGGAACGACGCCGTTGCTTTCTGCGAGTGGGCGACGCGCCGGTCGGGCCGCTGGGTCCGTCTGCCGACGGAAGCGGAGTGGGAATATGCCTGCCGGGCGGGCACCGCGACGCGGTGGAGCTTCGGGGACGAGGAGGCGGAGATGGACCGGCACGGCTGGTACATCGCCAATGCCGGATGGGCGACGCATCCCGTGGGCCGAAAGCGTCCGAATCCCTGGGGTCTCTACGACATGCACGGCAACGTGTGGGAGTGGTGCCAGGACTGGTGGGGGCCCTATGGAGGCGACGCCCGCGATCCTCAAGGGCCTTTGCAGGGACGGGAGCGCGTCCTGCGGGGAGGATGCTGGGATAACGAGGCGCGGCACTGCCGGTCCACGCTTCGTCACGCCATTCCTCCTTCGCAGGCCTTCACCACGGTCGGATTCCGGATCGCCGTTCGGTAGGGCCCCGATCGGGACGGGGGAGTCTCCGTTCGAGAGACGCTAGGCGTGGACGAACGCCGCCGGCTGCTTGAGGCCGGTGCGGAGGAAGTTTTCCAGTCCGATCCGGCAGTCCCGGGTGCGGAAAACCTCTCCGAAGAGCTCCGATTCCCGCCGCAATCCTTCCTCCAGAGGGAGAGGCGCCCCCTCGAGAATGGCCCGCCGGAGAATTTCGTCCACTTTCCGGGAGAGTCCTTCGAGGGGGACCTCCGGCAGCGCCGCGGGGGGAGGGACGGGCGGGAGGGGAGAAGCCGGGGGAAGCGAGCGGGCCAGCGCGATCGCGCGGTCGAGGAGCGCCTCCGGCTCGACCTCCTCGCGGATCAGGCCCAGGCGGAGCGCCTCCGCGCCAGAGATCGACCCGCCCGTGCGAAGAAGCTTCCAGGCGGCGGCGAAGTCGATCAGGCGCGGGAGGCGCTGGGTGCCTCCGGCGCCGGGGATGATGCCCAGCTTGACTTCCGGCTGGCCGAAAAGGGGCGTCACTCCGCGCCGGGCGATCCGGGCGGCGCACGCGTAGGCCAGCTCGCTTCCTCCGCCGAGCGAAAGTCCGTTCAGGGCGCAGACGACGGGTTTCCCCAGGCGTTCCAGGCGCAGCAGCGCTTCGTTCGATTCCCAGGAGAGCGTCTTCGCTTCCTCGGGGGTCTTCACGTTCGCCAGCATGGAGACGTCCGCCCCCGCGGCGAAGGCCTTGGGGCCGAAGCCGGTGAGGACGGCGCCGCGGACGCGAGGGTCCCGGCCGATCGCCTCGACGTGGGCGCGAAGCTGGCGGAAGACGTCGCGGTTGAGGGCGTTGAGGACCCGCGGGCGCCGCAGCGTGAGCACCGCCACGTCGCCCCGATCCTCGCGCAGGACGTACGGAATGTCCCAGGGTCCGTACCGCGAAGGGCGGGGAAAACCGGGAGCGTGCTTGAGAAACGCCTCGACCCGTTCGCGCGTCTTCTCCGGTCCCAGCTCGTTCATGAAGGCGAAGGGGGCCTTCATGGCCAGGCCGAGCTCCACGCCCGGCTCCAGGTCCGCCAGGTCCGCGACGCCGCTTTCGAGCACCTCGAGGGTTAGCGCGAAAAGCGCCCCCGAGAGCTCGCGTTCGACGATTTCGAAGACCCGGGCGCTGTAGCTGAAGGTCTCTCCCTTGTCGGCCTGGGGCCACGGGCGGCCGGTGGCGGCCTGTTCTTCGAGGGCCCGAGGGGCGTGAAACCACGGGGCGATCTTTTCCCCGTACAGGCGCAGCCCTTCGAGCGTGAGGGGGGTTCCGCCGGTGAGGTTCATGACGGCGAACGGACCGGCGCCCAGGCCCAGCACGCGGCAGGCGATCGCGTCCACGACGGGCGGGGCGATGCCTTCCCGCTCCGAAAGGAGCAGGCCTGCGAGAAAGAGCCCCTCGAAGATGGGGTTGACGGCGAAGCCCGCGCGCCCGCGGACGCGCAAGGGGACCTTGCCCAGGGCTTCATAGAACCGGCGGGACCACTCGGCCGCCTCGGCGGCCTTTTCCGTGGCGGCGATTTCGACGATCGGGTTGCGCTCGGCCGGGTAGAAGAAGTGATGGACGAGAGCGCGCTCCGGACGCCGGAGTCCCGCGAAGAGCTCTTCCGGGGTCCGGTGGGAAGTGTTCGAGGCGAGGATCGCGCCGGGGGGAACGATTTCTTCGAGTCGCGCGAAGAGGGCGCGCTTGAGGTCGAGCCGGTCCGGGATGGCCTCGACGACCAGATCGCACCCCGCCAGGGCGCCAAGGTCCGTGGCGTACGTCACGCGGCGCGCGATCGCTTCCGCTTCAGGCGGGGCGAAGGCGCCCGTTTCGACCCCTTTTTGCAGCTTGCGGGCGATCGACGCGCGGCCGCGTTCGAGCGCCTCCGGCGCGACGTCGTGCAGGCAGACCGGGACGTCGCGGCCCAGGAGGGTCCGCGCGAAGAAGAGCGCGATGTCGGGACCGATGCGGCCGGAGCCGACGACGCCTACGCGGCCGAGCGGGCGTCCGAAGAAGGAGGTGCCCATCGACCGCCCGAGGATACACCGGGAAGGCCGGGCGTCCAGAAAAAAGGCGCCTTCGGGGAACCGGGCTAGGACCAGTCGGAGCGGCCCAGGCTCATCAGGAATTCCGCGTTCGACTTGGTCTTCTTGAGCCGGTCGATGAGGGTTTCCATGGCCTCGATGAGCTTCATGTCGGCCAGGACCTTGCGGAGCATCCAGATGCGGGCCATCTCGTCCTTGTGAAGGAGCAGTTCCTCGCGGCGGGTGCCCGACCGGGTCAGGTCGAAGGAGGGGAAGATCCGGCGGTCGGCCAGCTCGCGCACGAGGTGGAGCTCGCTGTTGCCGGTGCCCTTGAATTCCTCGAAGATGACCTCGTCCATGCGGGAGCCGGTATCGACGAGGCAGCTTCCGATGATCGTGAGAGAGCCTCCCTCCTCGATCTTGCGGGCCGCGCCGAAGAAGCGCTTGGGGCCCTGGAACGCCGTCGAGTCGATGCCGCCCGAGAGGATGCGGCCCGAGTGGGGGGCTTCGGTGTTGTAGGCGCGCGTCATGCGGGTGATCGAATCCACCAGGATGACCACGTCCTTCTTGTGTTCGACCAGGCGCTTGGCCTTCTCGAGCACCATTTCGGTCACCTGGATGTGCCGGGAAGGGGGCTCGTCGAAGCAGGAGGCGATGACCTCGGCCTCGCCCTTGAGGTTGCGCTTGAAGTCGGTGACCTCTTCGGGCCGCTCGTCGATGAGCAGCACGATGAGGTAGATCTCCGGATGGTTTCGGATGATCGAGTTGGCGATCTTCTGGAGCAGGACGGTTTTCCCCGTGCGCGGCGGGGCCACGATGAGGGCGCGCTGGCCCTTGCCGATCGGCGCGATCATGTCGAGCACGCGCATGGAGAGCTCTCCCGGGTCGGTCTCCAGCCGGATGCGTTCGATGGGGTGAAGCGGCGTGAGGTTTTCGAACGCGATCCGGGCCTGGGCGGCCTCGGGGTTTTCGTGGTTGATGAGTTCGACCTTGAGGAGCGCGAAGTACTTCTCGCCGTCCTTGGGCGGCCGGATCTGGCCGCTGATGACGTTTCCGGTCCGCATGCCGAAGCGGCGGATCTGGGAGGGCGAGATGTAGATGTCGTCCGGGCAGGGCAGGTAGTTGTACTTGGGAGACCGGAGGAAGCCGAACCCTTCCGGCAGGACCTCCAGCACGCCCTCGCCGAAGAGCAGGCCGTTCTGCTTGGCCTTCTCCTGGATGATCTTGTAGATGATTTCCTGCTTCTTCAGGCCCATGACCTCCTTGATGCCCTCCTGGCGGGCGAACTTGAGGAGGTCGGCCATGGTGCATTCCTGGAGCTTGGAGAGATAGATTTCCTCCCGCTTGACGCGCTCGTACTTTTCGTGGGTGTCCGGGACCGTCCGGGGAGGGGGCGCCTCGGGGGCGACCGCGGCCGGGGGAGGCGGCGCGGCGGCGGGCTCCGGTTCGGGAGCCGACCCGCCGTTGACGGCCGCCTTCACTTCGGGGGTTTCTTCCGACTCTCTCGCTTTGCGCGGGGGCATGGGGACTCTCCTATAAGGTGGGCTTCACCTGCACAGACGGCGAAGTTCTTCGTAAATCCTTCGGGCCTGTCTCTCCGTGCGGGATCGGGATCCCGCGTTGTCGATGACGTAGTCGGCCTTCCTACTCTTATACGCGACGGGCCACTGAAAGCGCTCCCGGCGCGTCAGCTCTCCGGGACTCCAGCCCCGGGATGCCGCCCGCCGGACGCGCAGGTCCCGCGGGGCGCGCACGAACACAATTCGGTCGCACAGTACGTCGGCGCCGGTCTCGAAAAGGAGCGCGGCGTCGAGCACCACGCACCCGCGGGCCCGGCGGAGCCTCCGGCGGATCTCCCGAAGAATCGCCGGGTGGACGATCCGGTTGAGCCGCTCTATCGAGCGCCGCGACCGGAACGCCTCGCGGGCCAGCGCTCGGCGGTCCACCCGTCCGTTCCGGAAGATGGCGGTTCCCCAGGCGCGCCTCAGGCGCGCGCGGATGCCCGGCCGGTCCAGCACGCGGTGCCCCACGGCGTCCGCGTCCACGACCCGGGCGCCCCATTTCCGAAAGAGCGCGGCGACCGTGCTCTTGCCGCTTCCTACGCCTCCGGCCAGACCGACCACGAGGCGTTTCACCGTCGATTCGGGAATTTCCGCTCTTGAGAGGCTTTGGACTCGAGTGACGTCGACTCCATCGCAAGTGTACTTTCCGGCCCTCCGGGTGTCAATCGAAAAACGAACCCTCCGCGCGAAGCCGCCCCTCGGCTTCTTGGCGAAGGCGGCGCAGGAATCGCCCCCGCCCGATCCGTCTTAACCTGAGGGGGCGTTTTCGGGATATTCTTGACGCCCGGACGCCGCCCCCTAGAATAAAGGCTCTTACCCAGGCCCGACGGAGAGCGATTATGATTCGCCCCAGGCGACGCGACGCCGGCATCTCCATGATCCTCGTGGTCGTCCTTCTGCTGATCACGATGATCCTCGTCGTGGCGGCCACCCTCCTGCACGCCGAGTATCGGCAGAAGGAGCGCGCCGCCGCCGCGCTGCGCAAGGAGCATGACCGGCTCCTCCACGAGGAAAGCGAGCTCAAGTCCCTGATGACCCGCGTCAACGAACCCACGGGCTTCAAGATGCCGGAGGACGGCGCCACGCTTCCCTCCCGGGAGGCCGAAGACCTGGCCCGCCGGAAGCGCCAGGAGTACGTCAGCGCCGAAAACCTCAGTCGGGTGCCCCTGGCTCCGCCTCTCGAGGGGCGGCCCCGGCCCCCCGTGAATCCGGAGGTGGCCCGGCGGTTCGAGTCCGCCCGCGACGAAAGCCGCGTCTACGCCACCCTTCAGGAGCTGACCCGGCTGGCGGCCGCCCGGGCGTTCCTCTATAAGACCCGCGCCGACCAGCTGGCGCTGGAACTCGAGATCGCCAAGGAACAGACCCGCAACCGGGAGGCCGTCAAGGACGACTTCCCGAAGCGCAAGAGGGAGGAAAACGACCGGCTCGTCCAGGAAATCAGCCGGCTCAACACGCAAATCTCCAACGAGAACAACGACTTCAACGCCCGCAAGGCCCAGCTGACCGAAGCGAAGGCCAAGGCGGAGGCTGAAATTCAGGAGGAAACCCAGAAGTACGCCCAGGACGAGATCCGCTACAAGAACGAGATCAACCGCCTGCGCGACCGTCTGGAGGAGCTCAAGGTCAAGGAGGTCATCACCCACGAGATCGCCTTCGTGCATGGCAAGATCCTCCGGCCGGACGTGCCCAACCGGACCGCCTTCATCGACATCGGGTCGCGCGACCGCGTGGTGCCGGGCCTCAAGTTCCTCGTCGGCAAGCGCGGCGTCCAGGGCAAGTTCGAGTACAAGGCCAAAATCGAGGTGAAGAAGGTCTGGAGCGACACGAGCGAGGTCTCGATCATCGAGGTCTACGACCCCACGCTTCATCCCGTCGTCGACGGCGACTTCATCGTGAATCCGCTTTTCTCCAAGGAGCGCCCGATCGTCGTGGCGTTCGTGGGGGAGGAGCAGCCCATCCGGCTGCGGTACTCGGTGGACGAAGCGTCCCGCCGCATCCGCGAGATCGGAAGCGAGGTGCGCAAGGACGTGACGCTGGACGTGGATTACGTCATCTTCACCGAAGGCAAGATGGAGCAGGGGGGGCGGCGGGATCCCAAGAGCTACGAGGGGTACCGGAAGGCGGTCTTCCTGGAGATCCCGATCGCGGAGGCGTCGGACGTCTACAGGTTCCTCGGGGATTAGGAGACGCCCATGGCCGAATTCGTCACCAAGAAGGAAAACGGGCGGCGCCTGGCGATCATCATCCTGTGCGTCATCGCCGACGCCGTGGCCCTGGCGGTCGGAATCTGGGCGCTCAAGAAGACCAACGACGTCGAGAAAAAGCCCGAAAACCCCTTCAGCATCGCCGCGATGACCAAGAAGGTGCTCGAGCAGCGCCAGATCAACCGGGCTTTGGAAGATCAGCTCCTGGCCTACGGGACCCGCATCGGATGGAAAGTCGATCCGACCGGGTCCGCCGACCGCTTCCAGTCCGTCCCCCTCCAGGCCGAGGCTCTGAAGAGCTTCCTGAGCGACGCCGTCAAGCCCCGCAAGGAGCGCGAGGCGGCCGGCGAGAAGAGTCTCTTCCAGCACCTCGGGATCACGAGCAAGCCCTACAAGCGCTGGGACGATCCGGGCGGGGGCGAAAATCTCACCCTGACCGCCTACTTCGAGGAGGTGCTCGCCAAGGAGAAGGAGTTCCAGAACCGGATCGCCGAGCTCGAAAACCAGATCAAGGCGGAGCTCGAGCGGGAAAAGCAGATCCGCCGGGAAACCGAGGAGGCCAACAAGGCCGAGCAGAGCAAGCTCGACGGCGGCGCGGCCGCCAACCAGCCGGCCGCCGGCAACATCGGGGACTACATCCGCATCATCAAGGATCTCAACCAGGCCGAGCGCACCCACGCGGAGGAGCTGGCCGTGCTCGACCGCGAGGCCCGCGAGGCCCAGAACAAGGCGACGGAAGTCAAAAACGATTTCCTGCGCAAGCGCGCCGCGCACGAGGCCGTGAAGGCGGACCTCACCCGCCGCATCGACACGATCCTTCACCGGAGGGCCGAAGCGGCGGAGCTGCGCGAAGAGGACGGCGTGATCCTCGCGATCAACGAGGCGCGCCAGATCTGTTACATCAACCTGCTCCGGAAGGACCGTCTCTTCAAGGGCACGAAATTCACGGTCTTCTCGCTCGAGAAGGGCGGCCAGAAGCTCGACAAGGGCACGATCGAGGTGATCGACGTCCGCGAGGACGTCTCCAGCGTCTGCGCGATCCTCAGGGTGAACAATCCCGACTGGCCGCTCAAGGCGGGCGACAAGATCTATAACGAGCTCTACGAGGGCGGCCGGCCGCGCCATATCGCCTTCGCCGGCCGCTTCACGGGAAAGCTTTCCAACGACGAGGCGGCGGCCCTCATCCGGAAGTTCGGGGACTTCTACCAGGAAAAGGTCGACGAGAAGACCAACTACGTCGTCGTCGCCGAAGGGTACGAAGACCACCCCAACTACAAGGCCGCCGTCGAGTACGGGATCAAGATCCTCCGGGAGAAGATCCTGTACGACTACCTGGGCGTGAAATAGAGGCTCCCTCCCCCGGACGCTTCTCCGCGCCCGCGGCCTGTGTTATATTGCCCTCGATGGCCACGGACATGGTGAACCGGCTCCGCCGGCCGGTGGAGGAGGAACCCGAGGTCCGGATGACCTTTGCGGAGCACATCGAGGAGCTCCGCCAACGCCTCCTCAAGTGCGTGATTTTCCTTTGCGCGGCCCTGGTGGCCTCCATGATCTTCAAGGACGCCCTCATCGCCTTCATCGTGGAGCCGCACTTCAAGGCGATGAGAATGCTCGGTCTTTCCGAGGCGGAATCCAAGCTTCTGCCGGGAAGCTACGGCGGGGCGCCGCTGGCCTTCATGAAGCTGGCGTTCATCGTGTCGCTCTTCGTGTCGTCTCCGTGGATCGGGTACCAGCTCTGGGCGTTCGTCAGCGCGGGGCTCTACCGGCATGAGCGCAAGTGGGTCGTGCGGTTCGCCCCCCTCTCGTTCCTGCTGTTCTGCGGCGGCTGCGTCTTCGGATACGTCGTCCTAGTTCCCCTGTGTCTGGTGGGACTGGCGAACTTCATGGGGGCGAAATTCTTCACCAATCAGTATCTTTTCGCGGACTACCTGAACCTCGTGATGCTGATGACCATCATTCTGGGAGGGGTCTTCCAGGTTCCCCTTATCATGGTCTTTCTGTCCAAGATCGGCCTGGTTCACCCGTCCTCCTACAACAAGTGGCGCCGGGCGGCGATCATCGCCAACGTGATCTTCGCCGCGGTCGTCACCCCGGCGGACGTCATCACGATGATCCTGGTGGCCGTCCCTCTCCTCCTTCTTTATGAAGTCGGCGTCGTGCTTTCCTACCTGCTGGCCCCTCCCGCCCGAAAACCTGCATGAGCGAACGCCCCCTCGCCGCCCGCGTCGGCCTGGTCGGCCCCGCCGCCTCGGGTAAAACGACCCTCTTCTCGGCCCTCACCGGGACCGAATACGCCCGCGCGGTGGCCTCGACCGGAAAGGCGATCTCCGCCAGCCTCCGGGTCGTCGATCCGCGCCTGGCCCGCATGCATGAGCGGGAAGGCACGCACAAGAAGCTCGTAACCCCCGTCCTGGAGATCGTGGACGCGCCTTCGATCGCCCTCGAGGGGCCCGACAAGACGGCCAATCCCGGGCGCCTGGCCGCCGTCCGGGAGTGCGACGGTTTTCTGGCGGTGCTCAAGGCGTACGAGGGGGAAGATCCCGCCCGGCAGCTCGAGGCGCTCCGGAGCGAACTGGTCCTGGCCGACCTCGACGTCATGCAGAAGCGCATCGAAAAGCTCCGGGCGGACACGAAGCGCGCGCTGCCCAACCGCGAGGAACTTCAGAGGGAGCTGGCGGTTCTCGAGGGCCTCCTCGAAGCCGTCTCCGGCGGCGACGTCCGCGCCTTCGACCGGCTCGGCCCGGAGGACGAGAAGCGGCTGCGCGGTTTCGCCTTCTACTCGAAAAAGCCTCTTCTGGCGCTCGCGAACGTCGCCGAGAGCGATCTCGGCCGGAGTTTCCCGATGCCCGCCTGCGCCGTGCGCCTGGAGGCGGAGCTCCTCGGGATGGATCCCGCGGAGCGGGCCTCCTTCATGAAGGACTACGGCCTCGAGAAGCTCGCCCTCGAGGAGCTTCCCCTGCGGCTCTACGCAGGAATGGGACTCATCACCTTCTGCACCACCGGTGACAAGGACGTTACCGGCTGGCACCTCCGGCGGGGCGGTACGGCGCTCGAGGCCGCGGCGCGCATTCACACGGATCTGGCCCGGGGCTTCATCAGCTGCGAGGTCCTCTCCTACGAGGAATACTCGAAGTGGAAAAACTACCATGAAGCCCGCGCCCGGGCGCTCAAGCGTACCGAAGGAAAAGGGTAC
>DATLZA010000182.1 GCA_035574235.1 Planctomycetota bacterium
GCCAGCGCCTCGTCGTTCTTCTCCTCCCCGGGGTCGAACCGGATGTTCTCCAGAAGCGAGAGATCCCCCGAAGGCTCCCCGAACGCCACGGGACGCCCCAGAAGCTTCGAGAGATGCTCCGCGACGGGCCGGAGCGAATACTTCGGCTCGGGCTTTCCGTCCGGCCGCCCGAGATGCGAGACGAGAATCACCCGCGCCCCGCGCTCCAGAAGCCACCGGATCGTCGGCAGCGCCGCCCGGATCCGCGTGTCGTCGGCGACCTTGCCGTCCTTGAGCGGGACGTTGAAATCCACCCGGACGAGAACGCGCTTGCCCCGGACGTCCAGATCCCGGATCGAGAGCTTCGCCATCGGCTACCTCGCCGGCATCTTCCCCGTGGAGAGATAGTAGATCGCGTCCACGCAGCGGTTCGAATAGCCCCACTCGTTGTCGTACCAGGAGACCACCTTCACGAGGTTGTCCCCCAGCACCATCGTGCACTTGGCGTCGAAAATCGACGAGTGCGTGTTGCCGATGACGTCCGAGGAGACGATCTCGTCCTCCGTGTACTCCAGAATGCCCTTCATCGGCCCCTGGGCGGCCTCGCGGACGGCGGCGTTGACCTGCTCCTTGGTCACCTTCTGCTTGAGTTCCACGGTGAGATCCACGACCGATCCGTCGACGACCGGCACCCGCATGGCGGTGCCGTCGAGCTTGCCGTTGAGCTCGGGGAGCACCAGGCCGATCGCCTTGGCCGCGCCCGTCGAGGTCGGGATGATGTTCTGGCTGGCCGAACGCGCGCGGCGCAGATCCTTGTGCACCTGGTCGGCCGTGCGCTGGTCGTTCGTAAAGGCGTGGACCGTGGTCATCATGCCCCGCACGACGCCGAACTTGTCGTGGAGGACCTTCGCCAGCGGCGCCAGGCAGTTCGTGGTGCAGGAGGCGTTCGAGATCACGCGCTCCTCGGGCTTGACCGACGTGTGATTGACCCCCATCACGATCGTCGTCATCTTGTCCTTGGCCGGAGCGGTCAGGAGCACCCGCTTGGCCCCCGCCGTCAGATGCTTGGAGCACTCCTCCGTCGAGGTCAGCACCCCCGTGGACTCGACCACCCAGTCGATGTTGAGATCCTTCCACGGAAGCTTCGCGGGATCCTTCTCCGCCACGACCTTGATGGTCTTTCCGTCCACGACGAGGTTTCCGTCCTTCACCTCGACGGTCCCCTCGTAGCGCCCGAAGACGGTGTCGTATTTAAGCAGGTGGGCGTTCGTCCGGGCGTCCGTGAGGTCGTTGATCGCGACGACCTCGAACTCGGGGCGCCGGATCATGCTGCGGAAGACAAGCCGGCCGATGCGGCCGAAGCCGTTGATGGCGACGCGGATGGCCATGAAATCCCTCCTCTTGTGTCAGTCGCGTGCGGGGACCATTCTAGGGGGACCGCCGGGGCTGTCAAGAACAACGCGGGCGACCCCGCCAAGACTTGCCCGCCGCGGAACGCTTCCTATAATGGCGCCGGAATGACCGCGGCCGCGCCGACCCTGAACGTCCAGGAACCCGCGTCCCGATCGGGGGACGCCGCCGTCCCCTCGCTCGAGCTTTTCGTCCGCCGCGAACGGCCCGACGAGCTGCACCTTTATGCGCTCGGGTTCGCTCCGGCGGACTTCGCCGCCCTCTTCGAACGCGAGATCCGTCCGCGCACGGCCCTCCTCTACCGCGTCCCGCCCGATCTCCTCAACCCCAACTACTGGGAGCCCCTCACCAAGGAGGCCGAAGGCGAGGTGCGCGCCAAGATGGGAGGCCTCATCGCCCGCACCGAAGGAGATCGGGCGCTCCTGTGGCGGTCCGACCGAGTGCCCCGCTCCCGCCTCCTGCGCGACGGGCTCGACGAAGTCCCGGTCGAGCTGCTGGGAGGCTACGTCCTTCGCACCCCCGGCGAAGGATTCCTGCGCCTGGCCCGGACCTGGAGCGGCCGCGGCCGCTTCGAGGTCGCCCTCCTCACCCCGCCTCTGCCGGAGCCCCAGGAGATCCTGGGCACCGTCCATCAGGACCTCGTCCGCATGACCCGGTCGCTGCCCGGCGAGCAGTTCCTCTGGGCGACCCAGGACGACGGCCTGACCCGCACGGTCTTCGCCGAGACGGAACATTTCCTGCGCGCCTTCGAGGCGATCCTCCGCCGGTTCGTGGCGCAGGCGGGAGGCCGCCCCGTGGCGCGCATCGGACGGCGCACTCTCGAGCAGCTGGCGGATCTGGCGGAAGGCTGCGGCTTCTCCGCCGCTGCCACCGACGTGAACGACAAGGGCCGCACCCTCGAAGTGCGGCTGCGCCGCGGCCGCACCCCATGGGGCGTGATCCCCGGAGCCGGCGGCGAGGTGGCGCTGGAGCACGACGCGCTTCTCTATTACGACCGCACCGCCGGCCTCTGGGCCGCCTGCACGTAAAACCCCCGGCGGGACCCCCGCCTTGCATAATCTCCCCCCTTTGGTTATCCTTAATTTCGATGGTCCAGCCGACGTTGCCGGAATTCCTCGCGAACCGAACGCTGCTGGCGATGCGCCTTTCCGCCGGCGAACGCGCCGGTCCCTTCCGCCCCCGCTTCCTCCTGCCCTCCCCGACCTTGGGACTGGCCCTCTTCGCGGACGGATCCTGCCGGCTCCTGCGCCCCGGCGACGAGATTACGGGAAAATGTGAACTCGTCCTCGTCAAGCCGGGCGAGGTTCCGCTGCGGTTTTCCTTCCCGGACCTCAAGAGCGCGGACGGATTCCCCGTGACCGCCGCGGCGACCGCGGTTCTCTCCCCCGCGACGGAGCGTTCCGATCTCCTGCGCGACTTCTGCCGCGCGCTGTTCCCCTCGTCGGCCGTCTTCGGCACGGCCGAGCTGCGCGCCCACGTGGGCCCCGAAGTCCGGCGCCTCCTGGCCGCCTTCGTGGCGGCCCGCCCGGCCCGCGATCTCTCCCGCGCCGCCCCGCCCGAGGACCTGGCGATCCTCCTGCGCGACGGCCTGGAACGGTTCCTCTTCGACGCCGGGATCCGC
>DATLZA010000183.1 GCA_035574235.1 Planctomycetota bacterium
CCGCCGCGGCCGCCGGCGGCGGCGCGGGAACCTCCGGAATCGGAACGGCCGCCGGACCGGCGTCCGGCAGGCGCGGCGCAAAGGTCTCCGCCGCGACGGCGGCCTCGAGCGGCGCCGGCGCCGGCCGCGGCTGCGGCATGGCCATGCCGATCGTCCGCTCGGCCGGCGGACGCTCCTCCCGCAGCTCGGGCGCAAAGAGGACAACTTCGCGGAACGTCCACTCCTCCTCCCGCTCGGGCCGGCCGGCCGCGGGCCGGTTGACCCAGGCGAGCGCTCCGAAGAGAAGGAGGTTTATCCCTCCGGCCGCCAGAGCCGCGGCCCAGCCGCGGTCCGCCCGGGCCCGGACCGAAGGAGCGGTCCTCACGGTCCCATCTCCTTTCGCGAAGCCAAGGCGACCGTTCGGGCCCCGCCCCGCTTCGCCTCGTCCATCACCCGCACCACCCATTCGGCGGGAGTCCTCCGGTCGGCGACCAGAACGACGCCCGCCCCGGGCTGCCGGGCCAGGCGGCGCGAAACGAGCCCCCGAAGCGTAATCAGATCGATCCGCCGCCCCTCCCAATAGACCTCGCCCGACGGTCCCACGCCTACGAGGATCGCGTGCTTCTCCAGCGGCGCGGCCGATCGCGCCCGGGGCCGCTCCACCTCCAGCCCCGTCTCGCGAACGAAGGTCGTGGTCACCACGTAAAAAAGGAGAAGCGTGAACATGAGATCGATGAGGGGCGCAATCTGAATTTCGGCGCCTCCTCGGGAACGTCCCCGGGCCAGACGAACCGAGCGGATCATGCCGGCCCCCGAACCGCCCTCTCCCGATGCCGCCGAAGTGCGCGCCGTCCTTCGACCGACGCCAGGCGCGCCGCCAGCGCGGTGCGCATCACGAGAAGCGGAATCGCCGCCGCCAGTCCGGCTTCCGTCGTGATCAAAGCCTCCCGGATTCCGCCGGCCAGCAGCCGCGGTTCCCCCGTCCCGTGCGCCCGCAGAACGTCGAACGTCCCCAGCATTCCCGTCACCGTCCCGAGAAGTCCGAGAAGCGGCAGAAGCGCCGCCCGCGACCCCAGCGTCCGCACCTCCCGCGCCGCCCGGGCGGCCTCCCCCGCAAGCCCCGGGTCTTCCGGATCGGCGCTCCGAAAGCGCCGGCGCAGGTCGCGGATCCGGCCCCAGGTCCGGAACGCTCCCCACCAGGCCGCCAGCGAGACCAGCGCGATGGGCCCCATCACGGGTCCTCCGTCCCGGAACAGCATCGAAAGCAGATCCATGAGCCTAGCTCCGGACTTCCTCCCGCGGGATCGAGCGCACCGCCAGGCGATTGATCAGTCCCTGGCCGAACCGCTCCATGTCGGCCAGGATCCGGTCCACGCGGCCGGACAGATGGCTGTGAAAAAGAAGCACGGGAATGGCGACGACGAGCCCCGCCACCGTCGTAATGAGGGCCTCGTAGATGCCGCCGGCCATGATCGCGGGGTCTCCGGAGCCGAGGACCGCGATCCGATCGAACGTCCCCATCATGCCGGTCACGGTGCCCAGGAGACCCAGAAGCGGCGCCACCCCCGCCAGGACCCCCAGAACGCCGAGCGCGCGCTCCAGGCGCGGGAGGGTCCGCAGGATCTCCTCCTGCACGGCGTCTTCCATCGCGGAAACCCCGCCTTGCCGCCGGGCCAGACAGGCGGCCATCATTTCCACGACGGGTCCGCCCCCCTGCGCCGCCAGCCCCTCGGCTTCTTCGAGAGCGCCGCGCTCGCAGGCCGACAGAATCGCCTCCGCCCGGCGTTCGCACGTCCGGCCCCGGCGGCTGAGGAAGACCAGGCGCTCCAGGACCACCCCAAGCGCGAGCGCCGCGACGCCGCCGATCGGGATCATGACCGGGCCGCCCGCGGCCAGCCACGCCCACGTCCCGTCGCGCCCGTACGCGCGCTCCAGGGACATCTCCTGGGTCACGTCCAGAGGAACGCGGACCCGCCCGCCCCCCGCGCGAAGGTCGTCCATCGCGCGCGCGAGAGCCTCCCCGGCCCAGGAGGGAATCCGGGGATTCCAGCGGTATCCCTTCTCGTCCCCCGGCGGAGCGACCGCGAGAGAAACGCCGGACGAAGAGCGTCCCCGCGCGGCGAACAGGCACAGTCCGATCCTCAGGACGTCGACGACTTCGAAGGCTCCCTCGGCGTTCCGGATTCCGGTCTCGAACACCGACGCGCCGTGGATCTCCTCGAGCAGCGAGGCCCACAGCTCGACCAGAGGCTCGAGGTCCGCGGGCTCCGCGGCCGCCTCCAGGCGCGACGCAAGCGCCGCGAGAAGCTCCTTCTGCCGGGCGCGGGCTTCCGACGGAGGAAGCGTATCCAGAAGATCCGAAAGCTTCCCTCGGGCCTCCTCCGCGATCCGGCGGAGTTCCGCGCGCTCCTCCACGAGGGCGGCCTGCGCGTCGCGAAGCCGGGCGCGCCGGCCGCGCAGTTCCTCGAGCGCCGCCTGCTTGCGTCCGAGCGCGGCGGCGCGGTCCACAAGTTCCTCGGCCGCGCGTTCGACGCGGGAGACGGCCTGCGCCAGCTCCCGCTCCTGGGCCTCTTCCTCGCGCGCAAACCGCTCCCGCTCGGCCTCCGCCTCCCGGCGCGCGTCCTCGATCGCCTTCCGGAGGCGCTCCGGAGAGGAAGGTTCCTGAACGCCGAGCAGGACCGACACCGCCAGAGCGATCACCGCCCTGCCTCCGCCCTCGGAACGGCGACCGGAAGAAGGACCAGCCCGGGCGCCTCGCGCCGATCCAGGATCTCGACGGCCCGGCGTACGGCCTCGCGCTCCTCCGGCGAGAGATCCCGTGTCCATCCCTGGGCGGGAAGCCAGAGACCGGCCTCGCGACCGTCTTCCGTGACGAACCCGGCCGCGTGGTGGCCCACGCGGAAGATCCGGGCGTGCCGGAGCCGTCCTTCGCCCACGGGGACCTCGGCCGTCCAGGTTTCCCCCGTCCGCGCGACGCGGATCTCCTCCTCGACATGAGCGGCCAGGCGCCCCAGGAGCGCCGAAACGCCCTCTCCGGGCGCGGCGGGACGAAGGCGGGCGGCCCGGTCCTCCCTCCGATACGGAAGACCCGCCTCGACGTGCGAAAGCGCTCGGACCCGGAGCCGTTCCAGGCCGGGCTCGAGCGTCCGGCGGGCCCGTTCCACGGCTTCCGCCTCCCGGCTCAGGTGCTCCACTTCCGCCCGAATCCCGGCGGATTCCCGGTCGATCTCTTCTTCGCGCCGCCGGAACTCGGCGATTTCCGCGGAAAGCTTCTTCTCGGCGCTCCGGGCCTCCTCCAGGCGCGCCGCCCGCGCGCGCCGGCGCTCGTAGTACGCGGCGCGCTCCTCGCGAAGGGCCCGCACGATCTTCTCGAGCTCCCCGGGCGTGCCGGAGGGCGGAGGATCCTGGCCGGTCGAGACGCCGGCGGCGGCGAGAACCGCCAGCGCGGTCGCGATCCGAAGAGGGCTTTTCATGAGGGTTCCCCGTCGTCCGCGGTGAAACTCGGTTTCATAAAGAGACCCCGGGCCCGCGCCCGTCAAGGGAAATCGCGGGCGCCGCCATCAGAACCCCACCTCGAACCCCACCTGAATCTGCCGGGGAAGGCCCGGCCGCGCGCCGTAGGGGCGGTGGGACACCACGTATTCCTCATCGAACAGGTTCAGCACGTTCACGTAAAGGCGCTGCCTGGAGAACAGGCTCACGAAGGCGGTGACGTCGAAGACGACCCGTGAGGGCACCTTGTGGTAACGGTCCGGATCCCCGCGCCCCGCCTGCTCGCGCATCCACCCGATGTAGTTCGCCAGGAGCGAGACCCCCCAGAACGCCCCCTCCACTCCCGCCGAAAGCGTGAGTTGGTGCTCCGGAAGGTACGGAAGCTCGTCCCCGGATTCCACGTCTCCGAACTGAGGATTGTCGGAGCTGAACGTGGTCCGGAACTCGGACTGCATGAACGTGTAGGCGAGCGTGACCGGAAGCGCCGTCTCCGGGGCGACCTCGAAGCGATGCCCCGCGGCCGCCTCGAGCCCGTAGACGTGCACTTCCCCGCCGTTGAATTGCTCGCCCGTCCCGGACCCTCCCCCCGCGAACGTGTCCTCCGCGGTCAGGTTGTCGTAGTCGTTGAAGAACGCCGTGACGGACGCCCGTGTCCGCTCCCCCGAGAAGAGAAGCCCCAGCTCGTAGTTGACGCTGTCCTCGGGATCCACATCCTCGTCCTGACCCGGAGCCTTCGGGCTGAATCCTCGATGCGCGCCCGCCGACAGGGCCCACCCCTCCGAGAACTCCCACGCCGCCCGCAGGCCGGGCAGCAGGATCCCCGTGAAATCGTCCGATTCCTCCCCCGTCCGGTGATCCTCGAACGCGGCACGGATGAACTCCCCGCGGAGGCGGGGCGTGACCGTGACCGGCCCGAACCGGTGCGTGTACGCCGCATGCAGAGCGGCGGCCTCCGAGACGCCGGTCGTGTCGGTGTTCACGAGCCGGGGATCGCCGTTGAAGACCAGGCGCCCCGCCTCCATGCGGTAGGCGTCTTCCGTGTGGAACCGGACGGCCTCGTCCCGGTGGAGCCGCACGCCCGCCCGGAACGCCTGCCGGATCCGGCGCCGGCCGTCCTCCAGAGCCCAGCGGAATTCCGTCTGGATCCCCTGTGAGACGAACTCGCGATCGTTGGTTCCGATCATCAGGTGCTCGTCGCTGTTGGACGAATCCGCGGCCCCCGTCAGGACCGCGTAATAGACCGCGTTCGTGCCCGCATCCGGGTTGGCCAGCAGCGTGTTGAGATCCGGACCGCTCCGGAAGCGGTTGAGCTTGCGCCAGACGCGCGCGAAGTCGTGATGGTAGACCGCCGTCTCCAGGACCGCGGCGTTCCCCAGCTCCAGCGTGTGAAAGAGCTCCGCCTGAAGGCGATCCCACCGCATGCGGTCGAGCTGGGAACCGCGGTATCGGCGGTAAGGATCGTCCGAAAAGTCCTCGTCCGTAAGGCCCAGGTACGTCTCGTCGGATTCTTCGTCGGAATATCCGAGCTTGAGGACGATCCGGTGCGCCGGTCCGGCGTCGGCCCCGAACCGCAATCCGCCCTTGAACATGGCCTCCGTCTTGACGAAGCCCGTGTCGCCTCCCCCGTCGAGATCCTTGAATCCGTCGGAGGCGATCTGAACGCCTTCCAGGAGGAAACCGAAGGCGGCGGGATCGGACGCCAGCTCGTGTCCCGTCCACAGATGGACCTTGCGATATCCGAAGGATCCGACCGCCACATCGACGTTTCCGGAGAATGCCGTCGGGAGGGGGCGGGTTTTCAGGTTGATCGCCCCGCCCGTCGTGAACGGGCCGTACCCGAGAACCTCGGGACCCATGAAGGCTTCGACTCCGGTCATCCGCGTGGTCAGGGGGAAATAGTAAGCGGCCGGCGCCGAGTAGGGGGCGGGCGCCAGAAGAACGCCGTCCTCCATGAGGGTCACCTTGGCGCTGCGCTCGGTCGAGGTTCCCCGGATTCCGATGTTCGGACGCAACCCGTATCCGTCTTCCTCGCGCAGGTGCACGCCCGGCACCTGGCGGAGCACCCGGTGAATATCGTCATACTCGGTGCGCTCCAGATCGTCGGCCGCCAGCGCGTACGCGGGACGATCCAGCCGGTCGCGCGCGGGCTGGGAGGTCCCCACGACGGTTTCCTCCTCGAGCTCCTGAGTCGGCCCCGCCGGCTCCTGCGGCCGGGACGGAGTTTCGGAGGGGGGCGGCGGCTGGACCTGGGCCGCCAGCGACAGGCCGGCGACAAGCGAAAAAAGAGGAAGCATCGGATTCACCGGGAAACGGTCGGGTTCGCGCGAAGCGGGAGATCGGTCGGTCCCGGAAGGATCCACCGGGCCGCGCCCAGCCCGTCCCGCACCCGGGCCAGGTCCACCGCCGGATCGATCATCAGCCGCGAAGGGCGCCCGTTCAGGGACACCTTCGCCTCGGCCCGGACCTCCACCTCCCCATGCCCCTTCCTCCGCAGGTCCCCGGCGACGTGGTGCGCCAGCTGGAGGATGAGGTCGGGCTGGCCGGACATCTCGAGCTCCTGGCGCGGCGTCAGGTATTCCGACGGGCTCACCTGCCACGACCGCCCGGTCCGCGGGTCGCGCACGTGGTAGGTCACGCTTCCGCTTTTTTCCCGGAGCATCACCTTCCACGCCCAGCGCATCCCCTGTTCATTCCAGAGGACGTCGCCCGGATAAAGCCAGTGGCGGAACGGGAAGAGGACCTGAAACGCCCCGTAGGCCAGAAGGGCGCCTTGCGCCCATCGTGGCGGCGGCCGGGAGACCGCGGAACCGGGCGCAGGCGCCGGCGGCGCGCGCCGGCGAAGGCGGGCCGCGATCCGCGAGGGCCAGTCGGGCTCGAAAAAGAGGGTGGCGTTGATCGCCATGAGGGCCGGGAAAATCCCGATGTCGAACAGAATCTGCGTCAGCCCGTGGAAAACGAGGACCGCCGCAAACGCGAAGGGACGCGTCCGCTTCCAGAGCAGCCACGCGACGATCGTGGTGTCGAAGAGAAGTCCCCCCCAGCTGAAAAGATACGCCGTCTCGGGGAGCGCGAAGAGCGGCCCGAGCACGGGCGTCTCGTCGCGCGCCTTGAGCCAGATCCCGAGAGGCTGGGCGTGGAGAAGCCAGTCGCTTCCGAGCTTGGCGAGTCCCGCGTGCACGTAGACGATCCCGACCTGGAATCGCAGAAGCCAGAGCGTCCAGGCCGGAACCTGCGCGCGCGCCGCGTCCGGCCGGCGCCGCGCGTCGAGCGACCCCCGCGCGTTCATGGGAAGAAACGTCATCAGAAGCGCCAGGAGCGTGACGAGGTAGTAATGGTTGAGATAGTTCGTGACGTCCGTAAGTTCCGCGTAGGCGAAAAGACCCAGAAACGCCGCGATCGCCGCGCGATAGAAAAGCCCCAGAGCCACCAGAAGCGCCGACGCCGCGATTCCCCCGTAGAGAAGCCACATCCCCTCTTCCGGGAGGACCTTCACCCAGCCGAATCCGTAATACTTGAAGTGAAACGCCGGCTGGACGTAGAAGATCTCGATCCAGCCGCTGGCCATGAAGCGGACCGTGCTCAGGAAGAGCAGGGTTCCGAAGAGGATGCGGTAGGCCGCCAGGGATTCGGCCGGGATCGGACGCCCCAGGGCGGCCCGCAGTCTCTCCGCGCGCCCGGGCGACCGGGAGGCGTCCGGAACTCCGGCTTGGGCGGACGTCGTCACGATCCCTTCCTCCGGCGCCTCAATCGTTGTCCCCGGCGCCCGTGTTGGGGACCGAAAGGTTGAGGACGGTCACGAACTGGCTCTTCAGGTGGTCCGTGATGTCCTTGATCGCCGCGTGGGCCGCCTGGACGGAAGAAAGGTCGCTGACGAGGGCGTCCTGAAGCGTGCCGGGGATCGCCTGGACCGCCGCGATCGCCTCGGCGATGTCGGTTTCCATCTCGGCCGCCAGGGCGGGCGCCCCGCGCGCGGTCAGGAAGTCGTCGAAACCGACGCCCGGAGGATCCCCCGGACGGTTCCCGAGGAACATGAACTGAAAGGTTTCCAGGTTTCTCAGGAGGTGTTCTTTGGACGTGGCCGCGGTGGGCGATTCCACGCGGGACGGGTCCACCGTGCCGCCGCTGATCCCGGCGGGCGCTCCGATCTTTTTGTCCTTGACCATCGTGTCGAGGTAGAACATTCCCGCGAAGACGTCGTTGACGGCCGCGTGGGCGGAGGAATAGACCCCGCTCGTCCCGGCGTTGGAGAACTTGCCCGCGAAGTCGTTTCCCGAGGGCGCCCATTCGTCGAGGAGCTGCTGGGCGCGGGCCAGAACGTTTCCGGCGCACGCCGCGGCGTACTCGGCCCGCCGCTGCTCGATCTCCTCCGCCGTCAGCGCGCCCCACGCTCCGTCCGAGTTCGGAGGCACGCCGGAGCCGCAGGCGTTTCCCGTGTCGGCGCGGAAGAGGAGATACTCCAGGGCGTCCAGGCCGTACACGTTGACCAAGCGGGTCTGGAAGAAATCGGCGTCGTTGAATTCGCCGGCGACGACCTCCCGGTCGATGTCGCAGGGGCTCGTCGTGGGCCACGAATAGATGTAGTCCCTCAGGTTCATCCCGGCGACGACTTCGGTGCTCTTGCCCGCGGGACCGAATTGCAGAAGCTCCGCCCGCTGCCAGACGTCCATGGCGTCCTTCCAGGCCTGCCGCGCGGCGGCGCGCAGGTCGGGATCGGCGACGTCGGCGGCGTAGGCGTCGGCCGCCGTCTTCAGGGCCTGCGCCTTGGCCACGAAGTCCTCGTAGACCGGAAGGACCAGATTCGCCGCCAGGTTGGCCAGAAGAGCCTCCCGGTCGAAGGTATCGCCGGCTCCGCCTCCCCCTCCACCGCCGCCCCCGCAGCTCGGAATGATCGCCGCCGCCAGGGCGGGCGCCAGGGCCGTCAACGGAAGTGCGCCGAACTTCGCGCGTGAACGCCGCATCGCGTCACTCCTTGCGAAAAAGCGCCCGGGGGCCGCGGCCGCTCCGCGGCCCCCCGGAGACGCCGGACCTACTGAACCGGGAGGAGCAGCGCGTACGCATCCTCGCTGCCCGAAGAGACCCGCCAGCCGACCAGGAGAGCCTGCGTTCCCGACAGCGCCCCGCCCCAGAACTGGTCGTCCGTATTCGCCCCGAACGGGACGAGATGAGGCGCCGCGCCGTAGGCGGGATCGAGCGTCCCGTCGGCCGCCAGGACCGCGAAAACCGCCTTCCGCGTGGGGCTCGTCCCCGTGGACCCCAGGAGGATCGTTTTCCCCCCCGGCAGGCCCACCGCCGAACGGCAATTCGAACCGACCGCGGGATTCGGCGACGGATTGATGAGGACGGCGCCGATGGACGACCCGCCCCAGTCGAGGTCGCGGTCCCCGCTGCCCGTGTGGAAGCGGAGGGAAACCCAGTCGTTGCGGCTTCCCGTTTCGCGGCCGTAGCCGGCCGTCACGAGGGCGGTGCCGTGAACGGCGAAGCCGTAGATCTCGGTCTGAACGGCCAGGACCGCGTGGTGATAGACGCCTCCGACCGCGAACGACTCCACCAGGTCCCCCGAGGACGTGAGCCGGTAGAGGACCGGCTGAGCGCCCCCGCCGGTGTTGGCGTATCCCGACGCCAGAACGCTCCGGTCCGAAAGAACCGCCAGCGCCCGGGGCGTCGCGTTCGCCTCCCCGATGTCCAGGACGAACTTGCCGTCCCCGCCGCCGAACGACGTGTCCGGAGCCCCGTCCGCCGTCACCCGCACGACGGCGAAATCGGTGTCGGTCCGCGTCGCGCCTTCGTTGCGCTGGAAGGCGTGAAGGTAAATGCGGTCGTCCGTCGGATCGATCGCCAGCGCCCGGGAGCCGTCCTTTCCGACGGGGCCGCCGTCGTCGAGGGCCTCGTTCAGGCTCAGGGACAGCACCCCCGCGGTTCCGAAAGACGAGTCCACGGTGCCGTCCGCGTTCAGGCGCGCCACCGCGACGTCGGTATCGCCCGCCGGCGCCGAGCCGCCCGCGGCGACCGTGGCGGAGACGACGATCTTTCCCGTCGACTGCACCGCCACGTCGATCTCGTCCGCACCGTCGCCCGCCCCCGGGGTGAAGACGAGGCCGGTGACGGCGACGCCGCCCGTTCCGAAGGTCGCGTCGAGGGACCCCGTCGGGAGGATCTTGACCACGACGACCTGCTTCGGGTCGGACGGGCCGGCCGCGGAATACCCGGCCGCGTAGAAACTGCCGCCGGGCCCGGCGGTCGCCGCCATGAGCCGGTCCGGACCCCCCGTGGAAAGCGCAACCGCGAAGGGCGCCGGCGGCACGAACGCCGCGCCGCCGCCCCCTCCGCCGCCCCCGTCCGACGAGCACGCGGGAACGAGCGCGGCGGCGCCCATCAGCCCGAGAAACGACGACAGCCGGAAACGACCGCACGTCCTGAGGATGCGCATCTTGCCCCTCCTTTGCTGGGCCACCGAAACCGAAACCCGTGTCCCTGGCTGGCGACCCCGGAGGGGGCTGGCTGGGGATCCGATAAACGAAATCGGATTTCAAAACAGGATACCCTCGGCGTCCGGGCGGTCAAGGAAAATGAAATCGTATTTCAGAGCGGCGGGCGGACGGCCGGCGGGATCAGAGCCCCACGTAGCGCGCGTAGAGGGAACGGGCCTGCGCGGGATCCTCGGTTCCCTGGACGATCGCCCGCGCGTCCGGAAAAAGGGTGATCTCGAAGCCCTCCCCGGCGAACTTGAGGAGATAGGGATTCCGCCGCACGGACCCCAGCGGGGCGAGCTTGCGCTCGAGATCCGCCAGGTCGAGCGCCGTCTCCCGAGGGGGCAGGATCTGCACGGCCCCGCGGCCGCAGAGGACCGCCTCTCCCCAGGCGGATCCCTCGAGATGCCGGAACCGGCGCGCGCCGCACGCCTCGCAGGCGGGATTGCGCGGCACCCGCAGGATCCGGTGCTCGCCCGTCCACACATCCACCGTCTGGAGCCCCCGGACCGCCGCCTCGCGCCGGCCGGACAGGATCTTGATCGCCTCCGCGGCCTGCAGCGACGCCACGGCCGCCGCGGCGGGGCCCAGGACCCCCGCCGTGTCGCACGTCGGGGCGCTGCCGGGGGCGGGAAGCTCCCCCACCAGGCACGCGAAGCACGGGCCTTCTCCCGGAAAGACGGGCATCGCCATGCCCCAGGCCCCCACGCAGCCGCCGTAGATCCAGGGGCGGCCGAGCTTCACGCAGGCGTCGTTGAGGACGAAGCGCGTCTCGAAGTTGTCGGTCCCGTCCACGACGAGATCCACGTCCCGGACCGTATCCTCGACGTTGGAAAAGCGGACGTCCTGGACGCGGGGATCCAGCCGGACCTCGGAGTTGGCCCGCGCGAGGGCGCGCGCCGCGGCCACGGCTTTCGGGAGCCCCTCGCGGACGTCGTCCTCGCCGTAAAGCGTCTGGCGCTGAAGGTTGTCGAGCTCCACGAAATCCCGGTCGCACAGACGCAGGAATCCCACCCCGGCGCGCGCCAGAAGCGACGCGATCGTGGAGCCCAGCGCGCCCAGTCCCACGAGGGCCACCCGCGCGGCGGCCAGGCGCCGCTGCCCTTCCTCCCCGAGCGGCCGGAAAAGGATCTGCTTGGCGTAGCGCTTCATGGAGCCCCGAACGCGCGCCGCCGGATCGCGCGCGCCCCGAAGGCGGCCCCCGCCAGAACGAGCGCCGCCGCGCCGTACCCGAGCGCCGTGCGTCCCCACCGCGGCCAGGCGTGCTGAAAATCCGCCGCTCCCGTTCCGTAGAGCGCCGGCTCGTGGAGCAGCGCCGTCCCGAAGATCGAATAGCCCGTCACGGCGAAGGGATTCACCTCGAGCGCCCATTCGATCCGCCGCGCGATGGCCTCGCCCGAAAGCCCCGCCTCCTCCGCGTGGCGCACCACGGGTCCGAGGAGGAACACCGTGCTCGTGAGAAAAACCACCGCCAGGCTCGAGACCAGCTGGCAGGCCTCGGGCGGCAGGGCCAGCTCCTCGCCCAGAAGATAGAGGCCCGCGGCGAAGGCCAGGAACGTTCCGAGAAGCGCCGCCAGCGGCCCGAGGGTTCCGGGAACCCCGCCGGCCAGAGCCGCCGCCGCCAGAACGAGAAGGCCCGCGCCCGCCGTTCCCGCCGCCCACGCCGCCCTCCGGAGGGGCGGCCGCCCGGACGTCAAGGCCAGGGCCGCCGCCACGCCCAGCCCGAGCAGGAGGGGCGCCAGGTAGGCCATCGTCCGGAACCCCGCGGGAATCGCGGCCATGGCGACAGAATATCCGATTTCCGGCGCCGGTCCAACACCGGGCGGTGCCCCGTCATTCGGGACCGTTCGCCGCGCGCAGATAAAGGAGCAGCCGCTCCTTCTCCGAAGGCTTCAGCCGCACCTTGTTGAGCCGGGTCATCTCCTCCACCTCGGCCACCCACGCCTCATCGGAATATCGATCCACCGGGAAAAGAGCGTGGCAGCCGGAACATCGGTCGACGTACAGACGACGCCCCTCGCGCAGCTGCGCCAGCAGCTCGCCGTCCCCACCCGCCATCCGCGCGTCCGGCTCGGGAATCCCACCGACGCAACCGGCCGCACTCAAGGACAGGAGAACCGCCGCGAGACCCTTCATGGCTCAGAAGGTCACTCCGAAGATCAACCGGACCTCGTACTTTTCGTGATCGTCCAGGATAAGCCCCCGGTGATCCTGCAGATCCACCTGCTTGAGCGCGGTCACGGTAAGCCACCACCGCGCCGTCGAAACATGGACGTTCGGCCCCACAAAGTACGCCGTGTGTTCGGAATGGGCGAGATTATGTTCCCACTCCGTGTGGCTTACCGCTTCGATCCCCGCCGCCCATCCGGGCAACACTTCATAGGAAACTCCGGCCGTGTGCGAAAGAACGAACTCGCTGGCCCATTCCTCCTCGCCCCCGGGCTCCTCCTCTTCTTCCCGCTCCCATTCGAAAATCAGATTGTAGGCCAGGACCCAGGGACCGACCTGCTTGCTCAGGACCGCCTTGGTTTCCAGTTCGAATTCCTCGCCGGCCGCCCATTCGAAATAAAGAAGGCTTCCCACGGGATCCGCCACCGGATCGGTCAGCTTGAACTTCCACTCATTGGAAACCGTCTCGACCTCCACTTCATGCTCGTTGTCAAGACCCGGGACATCGCGAACCGCCTCGTATTCCCAGTTGAGATAAAGGGCCGCCGTGAGCCGGTCGAGAACTCCGTATTCGATTTCCTCGCGAAGATCCCAGCTCCGAAAGACTCCGGCGTCCTTGCGCGCCCGCAGCGTGGCCCACTGTTCGAATTCCCAGACCCCCTGCGGAAGCGTCTTGGCCTCGTAACTGTAGGTAAACCGGCGTTCGTCCGCGTCCGCCGAACGCGCGACCGCCGCCACGAGACCGATTCCGACCGCCCAGGCGAGCGCCTGACGATGCATCCTTCTGCCCTCCCTTTCCTTCGTAAATTCCTTCCGCCTTCCTGGCCCTCTTATCCAGGGGCCACGATCCGGAACGCCCCCGCGGCCGGGTCGCAGCAGGCCCCCCGCGGAATCGGCCGCCCGTGCGGACACTCCGCCGGGTGCCGCAGAAATTTGCAGATCGACTCCGTCACTTCCGGCGACAGCACATGCTCGAACACGCAGGCGTTCGACTCGATCTGATCGTTCGAGCGGATCTGGAACGCGTCGCGGAACAGGCATTCGGCCAGACGGTGCCGGCGGATGATGTCCCGCGCGCGGGCGGCCCCGGCCTCCGTGAGCGCGAAGCCGCCGTTTTCCTCCCGGACCAGCCCCCGCGCCTCCATCCCCAGAAGCACGCTCCGGTTGTCGAGCAGGTTCGGGCTGTCCGCGCAGGCGTTGGGCCCCCCGGCCGCCTCCCGGCGCTCCCAGAGCTGCTGCAGGACGTCGTCGAAGAGCTCCTCCTCCTCCTTCGAGGAACGCTCCTGGGCGCGCACCTGCCCGTGCCGCAGCTCCAGCCGGCGGTGGGCCAGGCGCGCCACCTCCGGGGAATGCGTCACGAGCACGATCGTGTGCCCCGCGTTGTGCAGCCGCGTCAGAAGCCCCAGCACCACCGCCGCGTTCTCCTCGTCCAGATTCCCCGTGGGCTCGTCGGCCAGAAGGATCTTGGGATGATTCACGAGCGCGCGCGCCACGCAGACGCGCTGCTGCTCGCCCCCCGACAGCTGCCCCGGCAGATGATGCAGCCGGTGCCCCAGCCCCACCTCGACGAGCGCCTGCTCCGCCTCCGCGCGGTCGGCCGTCGAGTGCAGGTACTGCGCCAGCATCACGTTCTCGAGCGCCGTGAGATAGGGCACGAGATGAAACTGCTGGAAAATGAGCCCCACGTTCTCCCGACGAAAGACCGCCAGCTCCCCCGACCCGAGTTTGGAAACGTCCTGCCCCGCGATCACGATCTCCCCCGCCGTGGGCGTGTCCAGGCACCCCAGGAGGTGAATGAGCGTGGACTTTCCGGATCCGGAAGGCCCCGTGACCGCCACCCACTCGCCTTTTTCGAGGGTGAAGGAGACGTCCCGCAGCGCCAGCACCGCGCCGTAGCGTTTCGAGACGTTGCGGACGCTCACGAGGCTCACGGATCTCACTCCCCCCGGAGGGCTTCCGCGGGATGCACCCGCAGAGCCCTCCGCATCGGAACGATCGCGGCCAGAGCGGACGCCAGCGCGCACGCCCCCGCCCCCGCAACCGCCGCCTCCGGCCGAAGCCCGCCCGCCGCGCCGAAGACGCTCCGGCTGAGCCCGGCCGCCAGAAGGAACCCCACCGCGGCTCCCGCCGCCACGCCGAGCGCCAGGACCGCTCCCACCTGCGCGGCCACGAGCCGCGCCACCGCGCCGTCTCCCGCGCCCAGGGCCCGGAGAAGCCCGATTTCCCGGCGCCGTTCCGCCACCGCCGCCGCCAGGGAAAGCGCCATCGCCGCCCCGCCCGTGGTCAGCACGAGCAGCGCCACCCCGGCCAGAATGCCGCGGACCTTCCCCAGAACGGCCGCCTCCTTCGCCACCGCCGCCGGAATCGTCCGCGCGCGCACGGTGCGGCACTCCCGGCCGATCCGCGCGACCGCCGCTTCGAGCGCCTCCGGCGTCCCCGGGACCGCCAGCTCCACCCGATCCGGACGCTCCAGAACCGCCGCCAGGACCTCGGGCAGAAGGGCGCGCGCGCGAAGGACCTCCTCCGGCGCCATGACGGCGGCGCCCCGCGCCGGCTCGAGAATCACGTTGGGACCGCTCCGGCGGAAGTCCCGGGCCACCCGGTCGGCCGCCTCGAGCGAAAAATTCGCCGCCGCCGTCACCAGCGCCGCCGGCACAAGGACCGCCGCCACCGCCGGCGCCAGCCGCGCGCGGCTTCCCCACAGCGATCCGGCCACCAGGCGTCCGAACATGTCCTCAGACCTCGTGCAGAACCCGGACGGGCTCCAGCGAAAGAAGCCGGCGCAGCGGCCAGGCCGTCCCAAGCCCGACGATGAGAAGCGAGGCCGCGAGCGTCACAAGATAAAGCGCCCCCGACGCCGGCGGAGCGCTTCCGAAGAGCGCCCGACTCATCGCCTGCGACGCCCCGGCCGCCACCAGCCACCCCAGGGCGCTCCCCGCCAGGGCCAGAACGAGCGCCTCGGCGAGGAAGATCCCCGCGACCGTCCCGTTCGTCGCGCCCAGCGCCTTGAGCAGCCCGACCTCGTGGCGCCGCTCCCAGACGGCCGCCGTCATGGCCGCCAGGACCGAAAGGGCCGCCGCCGCCACCGCCGACGCCGCCAGAGCCCAGAGCGCCGCGTCCACCTTTTCGAGAAGCGCCCCCTCCGCCTCGGCCACCCGGCGGATCACCCGCGCCTGGGCGTCCACCGCCGCCGCGAAATCCCGCGCCACGTTGACGGCGAACGGCGTGCAGAGAAACCTCTCCACCTCCCGGTCGGAAAACGCCTTCGCGCGACTCTCGAAAAGACGGAACCGCTCCGTGTCCGGCGTCACGAGCGCGCTCACCAGAACGCGCGTGGCCTTGCCGGGCCGCCCCAGGATCTCCTGCGCCCGGGGGAGCGGAACGACCACCGCCGCATCCTCGGGACCGCCGGTCGCGACCGTTCCCGTGACCTCGAGCGTCCGGCCGCCCACGACCACCCGGTCCCCGGGACCCCACCCCAGCGACACGCCCGCCAGGACCCCCGGACGGCCCTCGATCCTCCAGGACGGATCCGGATCGCGCCCGAGAAGGACGATCCCGTCCACCTCGGCGCGCAGCTCGGGAGTCACCCGGCGGATCTGATGGCGCCACCGGCACTCCTCTCCGCGGAGCGCCTCCAGGCGGGAAAGCTCGATCTCGCCGGAGGGGTCGAAAATTTCAATGTTCGCGTCGAAGCGCCGCAGCTCCTCGCCCAGAAGATCCCCCACGTGAAGAAAGAGCATGACGAGCCCCCCGGCCGCCCCCGCGCCCAGCGCCACCGAGGCGACGACCGCGAGCTTGGCCCGCGGGCGCCTCCGGAGGGATTCCGCCACGATCCGCGCGACCATCACCGCCCGCCTCCCTCGCGGAGCGCCCTTTCGCATTCCGGCATCCGGCAGTAGGGACGTCCCCCGTGGCGGCCGCCCGCCTCCGCCAGATCGAACTTCATCCGGCAGACGGGGCAGACGGCCGTCAGCCGCTGCCCGGTCTTGAAGAGGGCCTCGTGAGCCGCGAGGGATTCCGTCCGCAGCACGAGCGCGTCTCCGCGGCGCTCGTGGCGGACGGGAACGGGGTTGCATCCGCCGCCCTGGCCGATCGTGGGGGCGTTGATCTCCGCGACGCAGTTGCGGCAGATCAGGCGGTCGAGCACCTGCACGTATCCCCAGTCGTTGCAGATCGTGCAGGCGTCCATGGCGGTGCCGTAGGTCTCGGGATCCTGTCCCGTGCGAAGAACGAGGAAGCGCAGGAGCTTCTCCCCGAAGGGGACGGCGAACCGGTGGAGGCGTCCGTCGGAGACGCGGGCCACCGGAACGGAGATCTCCTCGGCGGCCGGAAAGATTTCCTCGACGGGCGAAAGTTCCAGGCTGCGGGACTGATCCGCGTAGGCCCAGCCGAGCGCTCCGACGGCCAGGAGCGCCAGCGCGGCGAAGCAGAGGCGCGCGGCGCGCTCGGCGCGGACGCGGGCGCGCTCCTTGCGCTCCTCGGCGGGATGGGCGGGCGCGGCCGACGGGGCCGGCGCGGCCGGCCGGCGAAGGACCAGCGCGAAGGGGAGCGCCAGCACGGCGATGACGAAGAGCGCCCCGTGCTTCATGAGGGGACCGACGGCGCGCATGTACGTCTCGCCCGAGGGCAGGTCGCCGGACTCCGCGAACTCGTGGATGCCGGCCGCCACGAGCTGGAAGGCGAAAAGCGCCAGGATCAGGGTCGTGACGCCGAAGAAGCGCCGAAGATCGACGCGGTAGGTGCCGCGGAAGAAGGCCACGGCCAGGGCCACGGCCATCGCCAGCCCTCCGAGCGCGCCGACGACCGAAAGGATCGACTCGGTCGAGAACTGGGCGGCCAGGAGAAGGAGAACCGTTTCGACGCCCTCGCGCAGGACCATAAAGAACGTGAAAAGGAAGATTCCGGCCTTGGACCCGCCGAGGAGGGCCCCCAGGCGTTCCTCCGTATGTTCCTTGAGGCGCCGTCCGTGGCGCCACATCCAGACGAGCAGCCAGATCACGAGCGCCGCGGAGACGAGAAGCACGACCCCTTCGGCGCGGCCTTCGGGATCGAAGTTCGTGGCCTGGATCGCGGCGGCGAGCCCCACCGAAACCGCGACCGCCACGGTCACCCCCCAGCCGACCGTGCGGAACAGATCGGCGCGCCCGGCCTTCCGAAGAAAGGCCAGGGCGATTCCGACGACCAGACACGCCTCGACCCCCTCGCGCAGGGTGATGACGAAGGCTTCGATCATGGACGTCGCTCCTGCACGGGGATTTCCCTCCGGGAGCGACCGGCCTTCGGGCGGGGCCTCCGGTCGCGGCATTCCTCGCAGTACCCGAAGATCTTGTGGCTGTGGTAGACGGGGGTGAACCGGTGCCGGGCGACCACCTGGTCCTGAAGGCGCTCGATGGCCTCCTCGGCGAACTCGATGACCTTGCCGCAGGCGATGCAGTACAGGTGGTCGTGGTGCGCCCGGCCGACCATGGGCTCGTACAGGCGCTTGCGCCGGTCGAAGTCGTGGCCGTCGATGAGACCCGAGCGGCTGACGACGGCCAGGGTGCGGTACACGGTGGCCTTGGAAACGGGGGTGCGGTCGCGCCGCAGGAGTTCCAGGAGCTCGTCCGCGGCCACGTGGCCCCGGACGGAGAGGAGTTTCTCGACCACGCGCCGGCGGGGCCCGGTCAGGCGCAGGCCGCGGGAGCGCATGAAATTTTCGATGGCGCGGAGGCGCTCGTCCATAAATTGAAACTGAGACTCAGTCTCAACTCAGGGTACCTTTCGCCGCCCGTCGTGTCAAGGTTCCCGGCGATGCGGATCCGGCCGGAGGCGCCCGCCGAAAAAAAAGCCCCGCCGGCGGGCGGGGCCGAAAATGCGCGTTCCGGAATCCGGCCTTAGATCGGCGAGCGGCGCTTGGCGAAGCAGTCGCTGCAATAGACCGGACGGTCCCCCCGCGGCTTGAACGGAAGCTGGGCCTCCTTGCCGCATTCCGCGCAAATGGCGGGGAAGAACTCGCGCGGCCCGCCGGAGCCGCCGCCTCCTCGAGGACCGCCTCCCCCTCCGCCCCCGCCGCCCTTGCGCTGCCGCTTGGCCTCACGGCACGGACCGCACCGCTTCGGCTCGTTCTGGTACCCCAGCGACCGGTGCAGCTCCTGCTCGCTGGCCGTGTAGGTGAACTCGGCCCCGCACTCCATGCACTTCAACGTCTTGTCGGTAAAAGACGACATAGAACGCACCCTTTCCAAACGCGAACCGACCACCCGTACCACCCCGCCGCCCGCCGGCCTTCTCCTCCTTTCCGCGGCCGATCCCCCGAAACAAAAAAAGCCCGCCCGGCGCTCCTGCGCCCGGACGGGAATCCGATGTCCGAATCCAGGATCATGCCGAAACGCGCGTCCGGAGGGATACTGCCGACGGACGACGCGCGCGCCGGGAAGGAATGGAACCGACCGCGATGCGCAGCGCCACCTGACCCTTCCATGGCCGCGACGGCCCGCCCCCGCGGAATCCGCCGCGGCCCCCCTTTCCTACCTATGGGCCGCCCATGAAATTATACGGCGCCCCCTCCCCCCGTCAAGG
>DATLZA010000184.1 GCA_035574235.1 Planctomycetota bacterium
GGAGTCCGACGGGTAGACCGTATGGCCCCGCTGCCGGAAGAATTCGAGATAGCGTTCCCGGATTTCGTCGATCTTCATCGTCGGGGGCGGTGGATTATCGGAGGCCTTCGAAGGCGTGTCAAGGGCGAAGGGCCGCGCCGCGGTTCAGGCCGTTCGGGGGCGCCGGCGCGTCCGGGAAAGAGGCGAAACCTTCACGATGTGGATCAGGCTGTACCAGACGACGTATTCGGCGATGCCGTTGCGGGGACGAAAGGCGACGGCGATGTGCGAACGGGCCACCAGGACCATTTCCGGGTGGCGCACCTCCACACGTTCCCCGCTGGTGAGCAGAAGGCGGAAGGGGACAAAGGGGCGCCGTTCCAGGATCTTCTTGAGCTCTTCCGGGCGCATCGGGCATACCCTCCCTGCGGGGCGGCCTCGTCGTCGGAGAGGGGGAATGGGGAACGGGGCTGGACCCCGTTCCCCCAAGAAGGCCACCGCTTACTTTCGAGCGGGCTTCTTTTCGTCGTCGTGCTTTTCGGTCCGGGCCGGCGGTTTGGCTTCAGAAGCCGCGCCGGAAGGGGCTGCCGTGGCGCCCGGGGCCCGCCGGGGCTCCACGCCGAGCTTGGCGCGGATCTCGTTTTCGATCCTGAGCGCCAGATCGGGCCGGGCCCGAAGCATCTGCCGGCACTTTTCGCGGCCGTTATCGAGCTTCTCCCCTTTGAAGGAGTACCACCCGCCGGAGCGTTCCAGCACCTGGTGCTCTTCGCCGAGATCCAGGAGATCGCCCTCGTAGGAAATGCCGCTGGCGAAGAGCATGTCGAACTCCGCTTTCTTGAAGGGCGGGGCGATCTTGTTCTTGACGATGTGCGCCTTCACGCGGGTGCCGATTTCGGCCTCGCCGTCCTTGAGGTGGCCGATGCGGCGAACGTCGATGCGGACGCTGGAGTAGAACTTGAGCGCCCGGCCGCCCGGCGTCGTTTCGGGGTTCCCGAACATGACTCCGACCTTCTCGCGGATCTGGTTGATGAAGATGAGAGCGGTCTTCGATTTGGCGACGCTGGCGGTGAGTTTGCGGAGCGCCTGGCTCATGAGGCGTGCCTGGAGACCCACGTGCTGGTCGCCCATCTCGCCTTCGAGCTCCGCGCGCGGCACCAGCGCGGCGACGGAGTCGATGACGATGACGTCGAGACCCGAGGAGCGGACCATCATGTCGGCGATCTCGAGGGCCTGCTCGCCGCTGTCGGGCTGGTTGAGGAGGAGCTCCTCGAGGTTGACGCCGAGCTTGGCGGCGTAGGCCGGGTCCAGCGCGTGCTCCGCATCGATGAAGAGGGCCGTCCCGCCCGCCTTCTGGGCGTTGGCGATGACGGTGAGACAGAGGGTCGTCTTGCCGGAGCCTTCGGGGCCGAAGACCTCCGTGACGCGCCCGCGGGGAATGCCTTTGCCCCCAAGCGCCAGATCGAGCGCGAGCGATCCCGTGGTGATCCCTTCGACGTCCAGCCGGGTATCCGCCCCCAGCCGCATGATGGAACCCCGGCCGAACTGTTTTTCGATTTGCGCCAGGGCCGTCTTCAGGGCTTCCGCGCGGCGCTCATCGCGAGGGGCCGGGATTTGGACGGGCATCACTCTCTCCTTTCCCAAGACTGGCGTCATTACACTCTCCTCCAATAAGGCCGTCAAGCAATACGCAAGGAACATGCCACGGAGCCGCCCTCGACCTGCCGGGCGCTCCAGGCCCGCTGCGCATTACGTTTCGTAACGCGGGTAACGCCGGGCCTCCTTGCCCGATGGGAGTATCGCCCTCTGATGTGTCGAATTAGGTCTCATAGGGAGCGTCGCGCCGGAGCGAGGGAACCGTACGCGCAGAGAGAATGATGAAGGGGGCGTCTTGCCGCGATCTGAAGGGTGGGCGCGAGGGACCAGAACGAATTTAAAATAAAGCGCCCCGACGACGGGTCGGGGCAGTTGGAGCGGGATCTAATTTTTGCGCAAGTGCGCACTGCTAGCTAAGCAAGGGTCATGCCAGCTAAAAACCTGCAAAAAAACGCTAATTTCGGCGGTGTCACTCCTCAAACCGCCAATTTAAGTTGTCAGCTTGGGTTTTATGTTTTAAGTGCATGATTTACAATGTGTTAAAGTGTCATCTTTTGTTGTCTGTTAATGGGGTCTTGAGCGATATTTTGTCACTTCGCCGGGGGTGGTTCGGGAATAACAGGCTCCGCCTCGAGCGTGTCCGAAACTCGACTGATCCCGTGTTTCTTGATGAGGTTCTGAAGGTGTTGGCGAGAGATTCCGAGCGCCCTGGCTGTGTGGGTCACGTTAAACTCATGGAGCGCAAGGGCTTGGGTGATGTAGCTTTTCTCCCAGTGGTCCCGGGCTTCCTCAAGACTTCGGAACGCTCCTGCGGCGCCCGCCAGGTTGAGGTCCTCAATAGAAATGTAAAGGTTATTCGTTAAGATGACCGCCTGCTCGACCCGGTGCTTGAGCTCACGGACGTTGCCCTCCCACCGGTGGGCTTTGAGCGCCGCCCGCGCTTCTTCGCTGAAGCTCTTGATGGACCGGCCGGCCGCGGCGGCGGCTTCCCGGAGGAAATGTTCCGCCAGAAGTATCACGTCGTCGCCCCGTTCCCGAAGGGGCGGCAACACCACCGACACCACATTCAACCGGAAATAAAGGTCCTGCCGGAACTTCCCCTGACGCACCATCTCTTCCAGGTTCCGGTTCGTCGCCGCCACGAGGCGTACGTCGATGGGCACGGGCTCAAGACCCCCCACCCGATGAATCACCCTCTGTTCGAGGGCCCGCAGGAGCTTCACCTGGAGGTTGAGCGATAGTTCCCCGATCTCGTCCAGAAACACCGTCCCGCCCTGCGCCATTTCGAGCTTGCCGGGCTTCTGGGACGTGGCGCCGGTGAAGGCCCCCTTCTCGTAACCGAAAAGCTCGCTTTCCAGAAGCGTCTCCGGAATCGCCGCGCAGTCGATCACCACAAAGGGGGCCGCCGAACGCGGCGAAAGGTCGTGCAGAACGTGCGCGATGGCCTCCTTTCCGGTGCCGCTCTCGCCCAGAACGAGAACCGTGGCGTCCGTGGGGGCGACCTTGCGGACCGTCTCGTAGAGCGCCTTCATCGCGGGACACTCGCCGATGAGGTGTTTGCGCCGCTCCAGGGCCGCCCGCAGAACGGCGTTTTCCCGCTCCAGGGCCAGGCGGCGCTCCTCGACCCGCTGCTGGGCTTCCTGCGCGGCCCGCACGTTCTCCATCGTGAGGGCCAGATAGTTCGTCACCGCCTCGAAGATCGCCAGATCCGTCGCGCTGTACTCGCGCGCCTTGGCGTGGCTGTCCACGTAGAGCACGCCCAGGAGCCGCTCGCCGACCTTCAGCGGCGCGCACATCACCGTCCGCAGGTGGTAAAGCTCCACGCTCTCCGAGCGCACCTCCTCCGCCGTTTCCGTGTCGAGAACGAAGATCGAGCGGCGCCGCTCGTAGACCTGCTGCGGGATCGATCGGCTGATCCCCACGAGCTCCCCGAGCGGCCGGCGCGCCTGATCCCGCGCCACCAGCGGCTTGAGACGCCCCCCGGCATCCGGCACGAAAAGCACGCCCCGCTCCGCCTGCGCGATCTCGACCGCGTCGTCCACGACGTCGCGCAGGAACGCGTCCAGATCCTGACAGGAGGCGGCATTGACCACCGTCTGCAGGAGGAGCCGCACGTTTCGGTCCTCCAGCGGCAGCCGGAGCGCTCCCGGATCCGGAAGCCGCGGAACCGGCTTGGAGGGTTCCCCGGCCCGGAAGACGATCGTGGCCTGACCCACGGTGATGACGTCTCCATCGGCCAGATCTTTCTCCGAGACGCGCTCGCCGTTGACGAAGGTCCCGTTGGAGGAGTTGCCGTCGATCAGCCGGTACCCTCCCTGCGGAGAGCGCATGAGCCGGCAGTGCTGCCGGCTGGCCTGCTCGGTCATGAGTTTGACGTGATTTTGGCGCGAGCGGCCGATGAGCACCTCCGGCCCCGTGATCGGGACGGTGCGCTCGGACCCCGATTCCCGCACGACGAGGTAGGGCATAAGCGACGCGGAGGACTCCCGTCATTATATCGGGACCGGCGAACGACCGTCAACGCAGGCCGGAAGCTCGGCGACGCTCCGGAGGCGGCGGACGGGCTTGTCCCCGTGGGTGTCCCCGGGATCCAGAAGCACCGGCCGCACGCCCGCCGCACGCGCCCCGACGACGTCGATGTGGTAGAAGTCGCCCACGTGGACCGCCCGCCCCGGCGACGCACGAAGGCGTTCGAGCGCCAGGCGGAAAATCCGCGGATCGGGCTTTTCGATTCCTTCCTCGTGGGAATCGACGACGAGATCGAAGTACGGCAGGAGGCCCACCTGGGCGAGCTTGCGGCGGACCGTGCCGTTGGAGTTGGAAATCACCGCCAGGCGGAACCGCCGCCGGAGCCGGTCGAGCGCGGGGGGCACCTCCGGCGGGACGACCTCCCAGAGGTTCGCGCGGGCGTGCCGGGCTTCGAGGATCCCGAGCGCCCGCCGGAGGCGCCCGGAGTCGCGCAGGCCCCACTCCCTGAGGATCGCGGCGAAGTAGAGCGCCCAGCGCGTCCGGTCCGTGCTTCCCCGGATCACCGCGGGATCGTCCACGATCCTCCGCGCGCGGTGTTCCGCGCGCCAAAGCTCCGCCGGCTCCGCGCGCAGCCCCAGGCGGGCGAGCGTTTCCGCCACGACCTCCATGTTCACGTAGACGAGAGTGTTGCCCGCATCGAAAAAGAGATGCGTGATCTCGGCGGGGCGGGCCGGTCGGGCGGGCATGCGGTCACTCCGTGGGAGGCGGCTCCAGCTCGAACGAGAAGCGCCCCCGGGCGTGCGCGGCGGCGAGCCGGCGGCCGAGCTCGGGGTCCCGCGCCGAGCCGGCCAGGTACCGCACCTTCCACCCCGACGGGAGCGTCCGGCGCCGGCATACGCCTTCAAGCGTGCGCAGGAGCTGCTGCGCGCGCCCTTCGTCGAAGGCGCCCTGGAGGTGGAGCATTTCGTAGACCACCTGTTCGCCTTCCCGGTAGAGATCGAAGAGGGTCCGGACGGCGTCCATGCCGCGCCGAGGAACGCGGTGGACGAACGGCTCGATCCGCCCCGCCCGCACCACGGCGGCGTCGGTCCGTGCCGCCTCGCGGCCTCCGCCGCCGGCGCCCACCTCCTCGGCGAAAAGGTACACGTAGTCCGCCGGGATCCCTTCCGCGCGGAGCTTCCGGTAAAGAATTTCTTCGACGTCCCGGTATTCGGGCAGCGCGAACGAGGCGCCCGGCTCGAAGATCTCCGGCGGCTCCTGGATGCGCTCGACTTCGCGTCCCCAGGCGTAACGGATCAGGCGGTACGCGAGCGTGTTTCCCGCCAGGCCGTACCAGAGGGCGGTCGCTTCCAGGGCGCGGGAGAGAAGCTGCGCGGCTTCCGGCGCCGGGGCGTTGTCGGCCGCCAGCACGGCCAGCCAGGGTCCCGGCGTCCGCGCGACGATGAACGAGGGCGGACGCTCGCCGCCCCCCGCGAGGTACGCCGCCAGGACCTCCCCGGCGTCCTTCTCGTCCGGATAGCGCACGAAGATCTGGGAGACGTTGATGCTCACGACGCCACTATAGGCGGCGGGGGGCGGCCGATCAACGACGCCCTTCCGGCGCCGGGCGAAACTCCGCGCGCCACACGCCCGGACCGTCGCGGACGATCTCGCACGTCCAGCCGTGCCGCGCCGCCAGGAAGCGAAGCTGCTCCATGGTGTCTTCGTGATCGCCGAGCACCGCGAAGGGGTTCCCCCCGGACCGCTCCTTGAGGAAGCGCTCCACCCGCAGGACCGGCATCCCGCAGGGTTCCCCCCGGATGTCCACCGTTTCGCCGCTCACGCCAGCCTCCGCAACACGGCCGCGCCCGCCCACGTTCCACCCAGGAGCCCCGCCGCGAACACCCATCCCGAAAGCGACATCGCCATCGTTCCCGAAAGAAGCGTCCCGACCGTGCAGCCGAGCGAGATCATCGCGCCGAATCCGGTCAGCGCTCCTCCCGCAAGGGCCAGCAGGCACGTTCTCGGCCGGGGCCGACGGATCCGGAACTCGCCCGCCAGAAGCGCCCCGACGAGGGATCCCCCCACGAGCGCCAGGACGAAAAGTCCGTTGTCGGTCAGGAGCGTCTCTCCCACGACGGCGCGGCAGCCGGCCATCTCCTCCAGGCCGAGGAGCCGGTCGGGGACGATTCCGAATTTCCCTCCGGCCCAGCGGGCCACGGTCCCCAGCTGGGAGGTGACTCCCAGCGGAACCGTTCGGAGGTAAACGACGGCGCCGAGGATGCCGATCACCGCGCCTCCGACGACGGGCGGCCAGCCGTCGCGAAAGATTTTTCGGAGAACGCCCGCCAGAGTCGGCGTTTCGGACGTCCGGGGCGGAGGGGCGGGGAACTTCCAGAGGAGCGCGGCCGCGATTCCGGCCAGCGCGGCGAGCTGAAGGGTCAGCGCGCCCGCGTAGCCGAGTTTCTGGGGCAGCCACACGACCGGCGCGGCGGCGGCCGATCGCAGGTAGAAGAAGTTCCACGACGCCAATCCCGCCACGAATCCCGCCAGCGTTCCGGCCAGCGCCACGGGAGCCGCGAGCGATCCCTCCCCCAGGCGGTACAGCTGTCCGCTGATGCAGCCTCCGGCCAGGACCATGCCGATCCCGAAGGCCGCGCCGCCGACGAGCAGGTGCCATCCCGCCGGGGCCACGTGGGTCTGCCGGGGAACATAGCCGCCCGAAGGATCCGGAACCCACGCGCCGAAGACCACGGCATATCCGGCGGTTCCCGCGGCCAGGGCGGCCAGGAGGCCCATCGCGCGGCGCCGGTCCGCGGCCAGGAACAGATCCCGGAAGGCGGAGGCCATGCAGAAGCGCGACCGTTGAAGCACGAACCCGAAGGCCGCGCCCGCCAGGACCGTGAACGAGCGCTCCCGCTCGCGCGTCGTGCCGGCGCCGTAAAGCCCGTAGGCGCCGCCCAGGATCGCCGCCGCGGCGCCCGCCGCGGCCACCCACCGGATCATCGACGATTACTTTCCGGTCCAGACCGTCCCGGCTTTGTTCTCGATGGGCACGCCGACGGCGTTTCCGTACTCCGTCCAGGAGCCGTCGTAATTGCGGGCGTCGTAGCCCAGGAGGAACTTCAGAACGAACCAGGTGTGGCTGGAGCGCTCGCCGATGCGGCAGTACGTGATGACGGGCTTCGAGCCGTCCACGCCCGCCTCCGCGTAAAGCCGGCGCAGCTCCTCCACGCTCTTGAACGTCCCGTCCTCCTGGACCGCCTTGGACCAGGGGACGTTGCGCGAGCCGGGAATGCACCCCGCGCGGATGGCCAGCTCCTGAATTCCCGGGGGGGCGAAGACTTTGCCCACATGCTCGTCCGGAGAGCGCACGTCCACGAGCACCGCGGGCTCTTCGTTCCGGACGGCCTTGAGGACGTCGGAGAGCCGGGCGCGCAGCGCGAGGTTCGCGGCGCGCGGCTTGAAGGTTCCGGGAGCAAAGGAGGGGACCGTTGTGTCGAGGGGGCGCTTCTCGAGCTCCCATTTCTTGCGACCGCCGTTCATGAGCTTGACCTTGGGATGCCCGTACATCGTGAAGATCCAGTATCCCCAGCAGGCGAACCAGTTGTTGTTGTCTCCGTAGAGGACGACCGTCGTGTCCTCGTGAATGCCGGCCTTGCGGCAGAGTTCCTCGAAGCGCTCGGGAGAGACGATGTCGCGGCCGACGGGGTCGCAGAGCTCGCTATGCCACTTGAGGCCCCAGGCGCCCGGGATGTGGCCGCGCTCGTAGACGCCCGGGTCCACGCTGACCTCGAGGACGCGGACCTTGTCGTCGCGCAGGTTCTTGTACACCCATTCGGTGGTGACGAGCGCGTCCTGCGCGGCGGCCGCCGGGGCGGCGGCCGCAAGAAGCGCGAGGGTCAGGCGCATCGGAAGGCTCCTTTTATTTTCGGTTCCGGACCCAATCCTGCCACGCCCGGCGTCCCTTCTCCGTATCCGAACCCCGCCAGTACGCGGCGTCGAATCCCAGGTTCGCGCCGGCCAGGCGCTCCAGGCCGGCGGCGATCCGGACGCGCACCTCCGGGTCGCCGTCCTTGAGGATCTCGACGAGATCCGCCGCGGCTCCCGCGGAGGCCAGTTCCGCCAGAAGCGTCGCCGCGCGCCGGCGGCGATCGGTGTCCAGGGGCCCCGGCGGGGCCTTGAGATGCTCGGCGAGGTAGGGGGCGGCGTTCGATCCGGTCGCCCGCACGACTTCTTCCGCCCGGGCGAAGCGCGTGCCGCCGAGCAGGCGCAGGAGCGTCTGAAACCGCTCGCGCATCTCGGGGTGGCGCGGGTCGCGTGCCAGGAGGAGCTCATGGAGCCAGGCCGAGGCCAGGGCCGGCTCTTCGCACGGGTCCGGGGTGTTGAGCTGGCCGTCGAAGAGGTAGCAGACGTATCCCGGCGTGAGCTTCTGGGTGTAGCGCCGGGAGACGACGCTGATGACGCCGTCCAGGCAGGTGATCTGAGTGACGGTCCGGCCGGGCGTTTTTTCGGGAGGCTCGTCGGGAGCTCGCTCCCGGAAGGAGATTTCGACCAGGCCGGAAGTCATTTCCATGGGGGAAAACCGCGTCTTGATCGAAAACGCCGGTCCGTCGGGCACTCGGATCTGGAAGCGGCCCTTGGCGAGTTCGATCCTTCGGACGGAAAGCTGGAGTTCCGTGTTCTCGTCCACGCGCAGCTCGGTCCCGTCGGGGCATTCGAAGACGGCCTTGGAGCGGGCGGGCGTGCGGATCCAGGAGCCGGGAGGAATCGTCTGGCCGGGGGCTAAAGGAGCGTAGGCAGCCTCCGCCGTGGGGCGCGTTTCAACGGGACCGATCGCGGTTCCGAGTTTGGCGGCGGGGGTTCCCTCGACCTGGAGCGTCGCGGCCGCCAGGGCGGTCAGAAGCCATCCCATGGAGCGTTCTCCCTGAAACGGAAGGGCGAGTGGGACCCAATATACCCTTGCTTTCGCGGCAAGGTCAAGGAGGCCGGCCGATGCTGGCGTCGCCGGAAGCGGGTGGTACACTGAACCTCCATGCCGACGGCGCTGGTGACGGGAGCCACGGGGTTCGTGGGATCGCACCTCGTGGACCGGCTGCTGGACCGCGGCTGGCGCGTGACGGCGGTTCTGCGTCCCGGGAGCCGGCCGCGCTGGCTGGACGGCCGGCCTTTCGAACGCCTGACGGTGGATTTCCGCGGCCCCTTCGAGCTTCCGCCCGCGGATGTTGTCTTCCACGTGGCCGGCGTCATCCGGGCGGACTCTTACGCCGCGTATCTCGAGGGAAACCGGGACCTGGCGCGCCGGGTCTTCGAGGCGTCTCGGGCGGGCCGTTTCGTGCACGTCAGCTCCCTGGCGGCGGCCGGCCCCGGGGAGAATCTCGACGAGGAAAGGCCGTGCGCTCCCATTTCCCACTACGGGCGGTCCAAATGGGAAGGGGAGCGGGAGGTCTGGAGCCGCCGCGAGCGGATGCCGGTCACGATCGTGAGGCCGTGCGCGGTGTACGGTCCGCGGGACATGGCGTTTCTGGAGCTTTTCCGGACGGTCGCGCGCGGGGTGCGCCCCGAGGTGGGCGGGCCCAAGCGGATCAGCCTCGTGCACGTGGCGGATCTTGTCGAAGGTCTGATTCGCGCCGCGGAGGCTCCGGAGGCGGCCAACGAGATTTTCTACCTGGCGCACCCGGAGCCGCTGGCGGTCTCCGGGTTTCTGGATCTCGTCGAGGAGGGGCTGGGCCGTCGCGGACTGCGCGTGGCGGTTCCCGACCGCGTAGTGCGCTTCCTCGGCGCGGTCGTGGAAGACGGGGCGCGATGGGCGGGACTGCGGCCCGTTTTCGGACGGGACAAGGCCCTCGAGATGACGCAGCCGGCCTGGACGTGCAATCCCGGGAAGGCCGACCGCCTGCTCGGCTGGCGCGCGCGGATCGATCCGGCGCAAGGGTTGCGGACGACGCTCGCCTGGTACCGCGAGCACGGGCTTCTGTGAGCGCGGCTTGACTTGAACGAAACGCGGTGTTAGACTCCGCGCTTGACACCCGACGGGGCTGAGCGAAGCATCTCCTCTTTCTGTAAGGAGCGCGCACCATGGCCGAGGTCGGCGAATTCAGCCTGATCGTCACCGAGGTGGACGCGGGGAACCTTCCCGAGGCCGCCCGCCAGTTCGCCCGCGCCTTCTCCCTGGATGAGACGATCGCCACCCAGATCTGCAAGAGCGCTCCCATCATCTTCGCCCAGAAGCTGACCAAGGCCGAAGTGAAGGCGATCACGCCCACCCTGACGGAGCTGTCGAAGACGGGGATGGAGTTCCGCGTGACCGCCCGCGTCGCGGCCAAGCTTCCCAAGCTCAACTGGCCGGTCCGGCCCCAGTTCACCGCCGGCGGCATTCCGGGAACGAACGGCCTGGCGTTCGAGTGGGAAAACAACGCCTTCGTCTGTCCGAGCTGCGGCGAAACGTTCCTCTTCCGCCGCCTGGGAAAGCTCGCTCTGGCCGAGCCTCCGGCCGCCGTTCCGAGCAACGGTCCGGTGGCCGAAGTCAAGGCTATGACCCGCGCCTCGGAGCCGGCGCGCGCCGCCGTCGGCGCGGGCGCGTCCCGCTACGATGCGTCGGCCGCCGCCCCGCGCGTCGAGGGCGTCGAGGGCGTCCAGCCGCTGGCGGGCGAGGGAGAGTCGCTCGACCTGCCCGAAACCGCTCCTGTCGAGGACATCAAACTCGAGGATTTCCCGGAGGCGCCCGCCGCGGAGCCGTCGGCCGCTCCGGCGGAACCCATGGATCTCCTGCCGGAGGCCCCCTCGGAACCGCTCGACGCCGCCGCCGAAACCGCCCCGGCGGAGGAACTTCCGGCCGCCCCCGAGCCGGCGGAGCCCCTGGCCGAGACCGAGGCCCCGGCCGAATCGGGCGATCTCTACAACGTCTTCCTCTCGAAGATCACCGACACCTCCAAGCGCGACAAGGCGGCCGAGCTCATCGCCAAGGTGAAGGGGTGCTCGACGGCCGAGGCCAAGGAGCTGACGACGCGCCTGGTCATTCCGCTGGCCAAGAACGTCCCCAAGGAAAAGGCCGAGGACATCCTGAACCAGTTTAAGAAGCTCAAGATCTTCGGCCGCATGACGAAGGTCAAGTAGGCGAGCCTTCAGGCTTCGTCCCGCGACGGGGCCGGAGCCGGCGGCGGAGGCGGCGGGAGGGGACGCGTCCCCACGTAGATTTGCCCTTCTTCGACCTTGACCGGGAAGCAGCGCACCCGGATCCTCGGATCTCCCTGATACGCCCCGGTCGTCACGTCGTACTCCCAGCCGTGCAACCCGCACCGCACGTACTTTCCTCGGAGCGCGCCGCGCGAAAGGGGATAATGCTGGTGCGTGCACGAGTCGCGCGTGGCGAAGAGCATGCCTTTCACGTTGTAGAGGACCACCTCTTCGCCTTCCACGCGGACGGCCAGCATGCCGCCCGGCGGGACGTCCGCCAGCGCCGCCACGCGGACGAAGCCCTCCTCCATGCTTTACGTCTCCGCGGGTTCGAGGACCGCCGACATCGAGCCCGCGCATCGGGGCACCCGCCAGTCGGGTCCGTAGGCGTGGATCTGGTCGCGCTTGAACTCCGCCTGTTCCAGGGAACCGGTGAAGACGGCGCAGCGTCCGGTCGTGTCCACCTCGCGGGCCATGCGGTAGGCCGTCTCGCGCCCGTATCCGAAGAGGCGCCCCAGCATCTCGATGACGTACTCGTACGTGTGGTCCGAGTCGTCCAGGAGAATCACGTGATACGGCGGCTGGAGCCGCGTCTCCTGCGACGCCCCGAGGTCCGGGAGAATCTCCGTGGGCATGGACGTCCCCGGCCGATCCTGCAACCGAAAGGCGAGAATACCCGATCCGCCGCGGCGGCTCAACGCCCGGCTACTTGGCTTCGGCCGGCGGCGGCGGGGAAGGCACGCCCTTGTAGCCCCACTTGACGACGAAGAAGGTAAGCGGCTTGGACCCGGTGTTCGTGATTCCGTGCGGATCCCAGGGCGCGGTGTAGACGACGTCGCCTTTCCGCGCCGGATGGTCCTTGCCGTTGATGTGCCAGGTCCCCTCGCCTTCCACGAGCACCAGAAACTCCTCTTCCGCGTGCCGGTGGGGCGGATGGTTCGTCTGTCCGGGCTTGAGCGTCACGTGGCCCACCAGGCAGTCCTTCACGCCGTGCGTCTCCGCGGCGGTGTGGATGAGGCGCGCCTCGCCCCAGTCGAAGGACTTGGCTTCGGTCCGCTCGAGCGTCCAGAGGCTCGTCGGAATCGGTCCCGCGGGAGCGGGAGAGGACGCCGGAAGGACCAGACCCGCCGCGCCGAAACCGGCGCCCACGAGAAGGACCGGGAGGACGAAACGCTTCATGGCCGCGCTCCTTTGCAATGGACGGAACGCGACGGTTATACCATCGCGGGCGACCGGGGGGAAGAATCCGGAGGATTCAGCGCAGGACCGCCGCGGCCGTGGTCGAGGGACACCAGTACTTTTCGATGTGCTCCACGATGAGCTCGGTGCCGCGGTCGTGGCTGACGAACGGCCGCCGGCGGGGGTTGTAGAGGCTGTCGGTAAGGTCCCGCACGAGCACGACGTCGAATCCCAGCAGCACGAGCTGCCGAATCGCGAACGAGCGCCCCAGGACGCACATGTTCGTGTGGACGCCCGTCATGAAGACATGGCGGACGCCCCGTTGCGCGAAGAGGTTGTAGACCTCCTGGCCGCGGTCGGTGACGGCATCCTCGGGGGCGATGTCGATCGCGGCGATCTGGCGGGTCCAGGGAGGGGGCTTCGTGACCACGGGGCAGGGAGGATCGTCGTCGCAACCGTTGTCCGAGTCGTCCACCGGGAAGGGGCCTTCCCGGGACGGGTCGTAGCGGCGGGCCTGGATGGGGACCGGCGGCCTGGCCTCGGGCGCTTCCCGGGCGCGCCGCCGCGGGGGCGTTCCTTCGTAAAACGCCACGACGTCGCTCGGGGCGTGGACGATCAGCGCGCCGCGGGCCCGGGCGGCCCTCACGAAGGCGTCCACGCGGGGGGCCAGCTCCGCTGTTCTCCGGGCGGCGCTGCGGCACCAGTGGTTGTCCCACATGTCGCAGACGATGACCGCCGTTTCGGACGCCTTCCATTCCCGCGGCATCCGCTCGGCGCCGCGGCGGGCTTCGAAGCGGAACATTCCGGGCTCTCCGGCCGGAGCGGAAGCGCAACCGGCCAGCAGCGCCAGCGCGGCGCGGGCGTAATTCGGCATGTTCGGGCCCTCCCTAGGATTACGTTCCCGCCCCGGCCGGAGTTCGTTGCCCGTTTCCGACCGGCGTGGTACGTTCGTGCCCATGCACGAGCCCGACCGGGGCGACCTCCGCCGCGTGATCGGCTTCTGGGGCGGAACGGCCCTCATCGTCGGGATCACGATCGGCAGCGGCATCTTCCGCAAGCCCTACACGCTCGCGCGCGACGTCGGCGATCCGCTCGTCATTCTGGCCTTCTGGGCGGGCTTCGGGCTGGTGAGCCTCTGCGGGGCGCTGGCTCTGGCGGAGCTGAGCTCGCTTCTGCCCCGGACGGGCGGCGTCTACGTCTACCTCCGGGCGGCCTACGGCGACGCGGTCGCGTTCGTTTTCGGCTGGCTCTACCTTCTCGTGACGACGCCTGCCACGATCGGCGCCCTGGCGACCTTTTTCACGGAGCTCCTGCTCGGCTTTCTGGGCCGCCCGCCCGGCAGCCTTCCCCCCGCCGTTCCTTCCGTCCTGGCCGCGGGCGTCATCGCCCTTCTCGCGGCGGCCAACCTGCTCGGCGCCCGTTTCGGCACGGCCATCCAGGGGCTCTTCACCTTGGTCAAGGTCGCCGCCCTCGCGGCCCTGACGCTGGCCTGCTTCGCGACCGCGACGGGGTCCCTCGGGAACCTCGCGCCGTCGGGCCGCGCCGTGGGCTGGGCCGCCCTCGGGAGCGGCGCGGCGAGCGTCATCTGGGCCTATGACGGCTGGATCGCCGTCAGCATGATCGCCGGCGAGGTCGTGGCTCCCGAACGCCTCATGAAACGCATCATCATCGCCGGGATCCTGGCGATCGTCGTCCTCTACGTGGCCGCCAACGTGGGTTACTTCTACGCCATGCCGGTCGATCGGATGGTCTCCGGAGGACCGGATGTCCCCCAGCGGATCGTCGCGTCCCTCGTGGGGCCCGCCGGCGCGACGGTTCTCGGAGCCTGCATCATGGCGAGCGTCTTCGGGGCGCTCAACGGGAACGTTCTGGCCAAGCCCCGCGTGGTCTACGCCATGGCCCGCGACGGGCTCACGTTCGGTTTCCTGGGACGCGCCCACCCGCGGTGGGGAACCCCGGCGGCGGCCATCCTCCTTCAGGCCGGCATGGCCGTGGCGCTCGTCTTCATCCTGCGCGACTTCGACGCGCTGACCACCTACTTCGTCGTCGTGGAGTGGTTCGCGCTCCTTTTCGCGGTGGGGGCGGTGTTCGTCCTGCGGCGCCGGATGCCCGAGGCGCCGCGCCCCTTCCGCACGCCGGGCTATCCGTGGGTGCCGCTCTTCTTCCTGGCGGGGACCACCGCGGGCCTGGCGGCGATCGTGGCCTCCGAACTGACCGCCGGCCGGACCGCCCCTCTCGTCGGCCTGGGCATCGCGCTGGCGGGGTTTCCGGTCTACGCGCTCTGGAAACGGCGGCCGGGATGAGCTACTTCGCCGGCGCCGGCCGGAAAAGCGCGTCCAGATCCTCGTCGGGGATCGTCTCCGCGCCCCCGGGATCCACGACGAGCGCCTTGCCGGGCGCCGTCACATAGATCACCGACGTTCCGAGTCGAAGCGCTTCCGCCAGGTCCGGCCGCTTTTCGAGCAGCCGGAAATACGACGCTCCGGCGAAGCGAAGGCGCGTGACCGCGTGCTCCGCCTCGAAGCGCTCGTCGACCCAGAATCCGCGGTAGAAGAGGAATCGCGTTCCGGCGGCCCGCTGCGCCTGGACGCGCAGAGGCTCACCTGCCGATTCGGCCTGCTTGAGCTTGAGCAGAGCGTCGGCCGTCTCGACCGCGGTTCGGCCGCTCTTTTCCTTGAAGCCGTCGGAGAGCGCCCGGGCGGCCTCCGCCGCTTCCCGCCGGAGCCTTTCGTCCTGTTCCGGCTCCGAAGTCGCGCGGGCGCCGCTGCCGACGAACTGATTCACGAGCGCCTTGCCCTTCGGTTCTTCCGCGACGGACGCCGCAGCGGGGCGGGACCGGTCCGTCACCGGCCCGCGCCCGTCCTCCAGGATCAGCGCGCTCGTGTAGGGCGTGGGGATGCCGTATTCGCGGGAGAGCCGCACGACGTCCTGGAGGAGCTCCGGCGACTCGCCGTGGCGCCGGATCGTATCGAGGAGGTGACCCACGCGGCGCATCGCCCAGACGCGGGCGACGAAGGAATGCCGCGTTTCCTCCGCGGGGAAGGAGGCTTCTCCGTCGAAGACGAGCGCCGTCTCGTTCAGCCGCCCCGCCAGCCGCACGGCCGTGTCTCCCGCCCCCGCATATCGGCCCGCCAGAATCAGCGTGGATCCCGCGTAAAGGTCGGGGAGCGTCCGGGGATAGACGTCCACGAACTGGACTCCGTCCCCGAGCGGTCCGACCTCCAGATTCGCCAGGACCGGCCGCGCCGTCCGCGCGAAGAAGGCGGAGACCTTCGCCTCGATGTCTTCTTCCGGACGGACGTACTCGGACAGGCCGGCCCCGATTTCGGCCATTCCGTCCAGCAGATGCGTGTCCACGTCGTAGCCCACGCCCCAGGTGAACACCCGCAGCGACGCCCCGGCGGGACCCGACCTCGCCCGCTTCAGCCGTCCCAGGATCTCGCCGGGGTCGCGGGTGGAACCCACCGTGGGTTTTCCGTCCGTCAGGAAGACCACAGAGCACGGCCGGGACGGGTCGCGGGGAAAGGCCAGCGCCGCCTCCAGAGCGTCGGCGATGTTGGTGCCCCCCTCGACGAAGAGAGCGTCAATCCAGGCGAGCGCCGCCTCGCGGCCCTCGCGGGCGCCGACCCACTCGCGCTTCCATGCCTCCACGCCCGTCGAGAACCGCAGGATCGCGAAGCGGTCCCCGTCTCCGAGGGTTCGGAGGCCGTGCTTGAGGGCGTTGCGCGCCTGCTGGATCTTCGGGCCCGCCATGCTGCCCGAGGTATCGAGGACGAAAATGAAATCCCGTTCGACGACGCGGGAGGCTTCCGCGCGCCACCGCGGGGCGATCAGGAGCAGGAAGTAGCCCGGTTCCCGGGGATCCGGCCGGTGGGTCAGGACGTGAAAGGAGAGTTCCTTCTCGCTTATCGAATAGTAGAGCTGGAAGGACCGCGCTCGCGGGCCGCGGGGTTCGCGGAAGGCGACCCGCGCTTCCCGGTCCCCGGACCGGACGATCTCCACCGGATGAGTGGGGCTGTAAAGGGTCAGGATCGGAAGGGGGCATCGCAGCGCGATCTCCATCGAAAAGGAGCCCGTTTCCGAAGCCGCGTCGCGGGGCCCCGCCGGGAGCGGATAGACGTACGTCGTCAGTCCATCGTGGGAAGACAGGACCTGATCGAACCGGAGCGTGATCCGCTGGCGTCCCTGCGCCGGAATGGGGAACAGGCTCATGCGGAAAAGATTCCCGCCCAGGTATTCGAGGAGTCCCGGATCCTGGACTCGGGAGACGATCTGCTGATAGATCCTCCGCGCCTCGTCGCGCTCGAGGAGATCGCCGGCCTTTTCCTGCCCGTTGACCAGCATCGTGAAGCGGTTGATCGCGGCGCCGGGGGGGATGGGGAAAACGTACTGCGCCTCGAGGGGCCGGTCCGTGTGGTTGACGAAGATCTGTTCCACTTCGGTCGTGGCCACGGGGTGGTGGATCTCCACCCGCACGTGGTGCCGTTCCAGGGCCAGCGGCGGAATCTTCGGATCCTCCGGAATGACGATTCCCTGCGCCGCCGCGGATCCGGCGGCGGCCAGCAGAAGGAACGCCGACATCGCCGAGCGCTTCATGGCCGACCTCCCGTTTCTCACGGCCCTTCGACGCCGGGGCGGGGCGGGCGGTTCCGAAAAAGGGACCGTGCTTTTCGGGAACCGCGGGCGCGATCCTTGCGTCCAAGGAGCGAAGAGCGCGACGAAGGAGGTGGTCCATGAAGCGGGCGGCCATGGCGATTCTGGGGGCGGCGCTGGCGGCGGGCGTGGCCGGCGCGCGCGATGAAGAGGGCGCATCCTGCGGTCGCTGCGGGGGGCGGACCTACGGCACGGCGGTCGTGTGGGAGGACAGTCCCTCGGAAGCGGCGCGAAAGGCCAAAGCGGAAGGGAAGCTTGTCTTTCTTCTTCACGTCTCCGGGAACTTCGAGGACCCGCGCTTCACCTGAAACAACGCCCAGGCGTTCCGGGTGAACGCTCTGGCGAATCCCGAGGTCGGATCCTATCTCGGCCGTCATTTCGCGGCGGGTTTCCAGAAGGTCGCCACCTTCCGCATCGTCGGCGGCCAGAAGCAGGGGGGCAACGTGGCCGCCTACTTCTGCGCGCCGGACGGCCGCGTCCTTCACGCGGTGGCCGGACCGGTGGGGGCCAAGGAGCTTCTGCGCGAGGCGCGCTGGGTGGTGGACACGGCGCGAGCTGCCGTCGAGGAGGCGTCCCGCACGGGGACGCCCTTCAAGGTCCTCTTCCGCCGCCGGCACGCGGAGCGGCTCCGGGCGGAATACAGGCTCGCCGTCCAGCCGGTGGAATTCGATCCCGTCGACCCGCCGGCGGAGGGTCCTCTCACGTGGCGCGATCCGTCAGGGCGTCCTCTGGCGCCGGTTCTTCCCCCGCCTCCGGTGGACGGTCCGGACGTGTCGATCCGCCTGGCGGCCCTGGTTTCCGAAGATGCGGCCAAGGCCAAGGGGGTGGCCCGATGCGCCCCCGCTCCGGTCCAGACCCACGCCCCGCGCGTCCATCGGCTCCTGGCGGCGTACGCTCTGCTTCCTCTCGAGCGCCTCTACGGGACCGTGTTCGAGCAGATTCTGGGCGAGCGGGTGACGACGCAGCCCGTGATCGTCGTCGGAGGGCGAAAGACCGACGTGTGCCTGCGGTGTCCGGCGCCGGCGGAGGCGAAGTAGACCTCAGGGGAGCTTCTTGAAAAGCGCGACGCCCAGGGCCGCCGGAAGCACCAGGGCGGCGACCGCCAGACCTTCGTCGTGGAACCCGGCGGAGAGAAGGTAGATCGCGTCGAGGAGAATGATCCCTCCCACGCCGTCGCGCACGAGGAGCATCACTCCGTCGCGGTTCACGGCGCCGCGGGCCCTCCAGGAGAGGCCGGCGACGAGGATGAGGAGGACCAGCCAGCGGGCGGGAGAGGCGGCGCCCGAAATTCCGGGCCCGAGAAGCGCCGCCCAGGCGGCGGCGACTCCCATGGCGGCCACCGCCAGATAGATCGCCGGAGCCCGGATTTCCTTTCTGTCCTCCTGGCGGGAGATCGCGGTGAGGGCGGTGACGTACACGAAGCTCGTCGCCGCGAAGTGGAACGTTTCGCGCGGCGCGGCCAGTTCCTTGAGATCCGCCGCGGCGGCGGCCGCGCCCATGAGAAAATTGAGCGCGCGGATCGAGCCCATCACCCACGAAGCCCGCAGGAAGAAGTCGTAGAGCACGACGGCGCCGGCGGCGGCGGCCCAGACGAGGATGCGGGGGGCGGCGCCCCGGCCCGGCGCCAGGATCGCCGCGAGCGCGGAAACCGCCAGCGCCCCGAGCGCCGCCGCGCGCGCCGCGGACGGCGAAAGCCGTCCCGAGGGCAGGACCCGCCGGGGGGCCGCCGCCCGGTCGCGCTCGAGATCGGCCAGATCGTTGGCCGCCATTCCGAAGGCGTAGAGCGCCGCCGAGGCCGCCGCCAGGAGCGCCAGCGTCCATCCGTTCGGGCTGAGCGAACCGAGCCCCACCAGATACCCGGCGGCGCTGTCGGCCACCGCGGTGAAGACGAACGGCAGCCGGTAGAGCTTCAGAAGGGCGAGGAAGGTCTTCATTCCCGAATCGGCGCCCGGAGCGGCCGCCCCGGGGAGACGCCGGTCTGAAGCTTGCCGTCGCGGACGACCGGGACGCCGGCCACGAGAACATGCCGGATGCCCTCGGGCGGGCGGCCCGGATCCTCGAGGGTCGCGCGGTCGATGACGGTCGCGGGGTCGAAGACCACGAGATCCGCGTCGGCGCCCGCCTGGAGGCGGCCTTTGCGCCGGAAGACCGGAGCGTGGCGCTCCAGCCTGCGGGCGGGAAGGAGCGTGCTTTTCCGGACGGCGTCCATCAGGCTCAGGGTCTTCTCTTCTCGAACGTAGCGTCCCAGAAGGCGCGCGTAGGTGCCCGCATTGCGCGGGTGGCCGCGGCCGTTCTGGGCCAGACCGTCGCTGGCGACGAGGACGAGGGGATGGGCCACCGCGGCCCGGACGGCGTCCTCCGGGATGGAGTGGATGGCGACGAGGCCCCCCTGGGCGCGATACCGGGCGAACGTCTCCGGGGTGAGGCGCTCGCCGGTGGCCACCCATTGGACGTCGGGGTAATCGATCTCGAGTTCCGCGCGCCAGTCGCCGTCGAAGACGCCGGAGTTGAGGTTCGTCATGCCGAAGGTGTAGGGATAGCATTCGGTCGTGACGTCCAGCCCGCGGGCGCGGGCCTCCGCGAGGATTTCGAGGTGGCGCGCGGTGAGGCGGCCGCTCGTGGAATGGAGGTGCACGACATGGAGGGGCGCGCCGGTCACGAACGCGGCGGAGATCGCTTCCTGAAGCGCGGCGGTGCTGCTGGCGGGCTCGCGGCGGCCGTTGTGGCGCATATGGACATGGCAGGAGGCGCCGAACGCCGCCGCGGCGCGGAAGGCTTCGAGGATCTCCCAGCGCGAAGCCGCCCCCGTGTACTGGATGCCGAACCCCACGGCGACCGCTCCGCGCCGCAGTCCCCGCTCGATCCGGCGCCGGATCTCGGCCACCTGGTCGTCCGAGGCGGCCACCGTGTTGGCCCGCGCCGAGGAGGGAGGAAGAAACGCGGGGGAATCGCCCATCACTTCCATCCGCACGGGAATGTGGCCGATCGAAACGCCGTAATGAATCAGGGAGCGGCCCGCGCGGTCGGCGTACCAGCGGTCCACGTCCGCCGTCCCGACCTCCAGCTCGAGGGCCGAAGTGACGCCGTCGGCCGCCTTGCGCGCCTGGTTGGCCAGATCCGCCTCGACCGAGGCGACGTCGCCATGGGAGTGCAGATCGATGAAGCCGGGGGCGACGACGAGCCCGCGGGCGTCGATTTCGACCCCGCCGCGCAGGGGGTGCGGGCTCACGGCGGCGATCGTACCGCCGCGGATTCCGACGTGGCGGACGGCGTCCAGGCCGGTTTCCGGATCGAGGGCGCGTCCTCCGGACACAACGAGATCGAAGGGTTCCCCGGATTCCGGTCCCGCGCATCCCGCCCAGAGGAGGACCGTCCAGAGGGCTCGCCGCATGCGGGCCATTGTAGGTAGCGCGTGACAGGGGCGCCAGCGTTTGATAGAAGGGCACGGAGATTCGGAACGCTCGGAGGGCACGATGAGGACTCCCGTCCTGACCGACCGGGCTCCCAAGCCCGTGGGGCCGTATTCCCAGGCGATCGTCAGCGGCGACCTGATCTTCGTCTCCGGTCAGGGACCCCTGGATCCGGCGACCGGGAAGTACACGCCCGGGGACGTGCGCGCGGAGACGCGCCGGACGCTCGAGAACATCAAGGCGATCCTCGAGGCGGCCGGCTCGTCGCTCGACAAGGTCGTCAAGTGCAACGTCTATCTCCGGGACATCAGGGATTTCGCGGCGATGAACGAGGTATACGCCGCGTTTTTCTCCGCGCCGGCGCCGGCGCGGACCACGATCCAGGCGGGGGCGCTGCCCCTGGGGATCTCGGTCGAGATCGAGTGCATTGCGCGCCGGTGACGGAGGGCGCGCCGATGGACGCCCTGGACCTGGACACCCCGGCGCTCTACGTCGACCTCGACGCGCTGGAGCGCAACATCCGGCGCATGCAGGCGCAGTGCCGCGCCTGGGGCGTGGCGCTCCGGCCGCACGTCAAGACCCACAAGGTGCCGGAGATCGCCCGGATGCAGCTCGAGGCCGGGGCGGTGGGGATCACCGTCGCCAAGGTGGGGGAGGCGGAGGTTCTCCCGGGAGACGACGTTCTCATCGCCTATCCCCTGGCGCCCGCCAAGGCGGAGCGGGCGCGCGAACTCGCCCGGCAGGGACGGCGGGTGACGGTGGCCGTCGATTCGGTGGAGGCGGCCGAGGCGGCGGGGGATCTGCCGGCGCTCGTGGAGGTCGATGTGGGGGTGGGGCGATGCGGGGTGCAGGACGCGGAGAGTCTCGTGCGCGTGGCGCGGGCCTGCCGGCGGTTCGAGGGGCTTTTTTACTGGCCCTCCTGGCTCGATGACGAAGGCTTCCGGCGCGCGGCGGCGAAGATCGAGCAGGGGCTCGAGGCGCTCGGCCGGGCGGGCCTCCGGGCGCGGGTGGTCTCCGGGGGCTCGACGCCCGGGGCGTCCCGCACGCTTCTGGTGCCGCAGACCACGGAGATTCGTCCGGGGACGTACGTCTTCTACGACGCCAACAGCATCGTCGCCGGATGCGCGTCGGTTTCCGACTGCGCGCTTCGGGTGCTCGTCACCGTGGTGAGCACCGCCGTGCCCGGTCAATGCGTCATCGACGGAGGGTCCAAGACGTTTTCGAGCGATCCGACGAAGGACCGGGGGACGTTCGGCCTTTTTCCCGACCGGCCGGAGTGGACGATGGGGAAGATGAACGAAGAGCACGGGTACGTGCGGCTGGGCGGCGGCGCGCCGCCCCGGGTGGGGGAGAAAGTGTGGGTGATTCCGAGTCACGTCTGCGCCACGGTGAACCTGCACGACGAGATCTGGTACGGCCGCGGCGGGCGGGTCGAAGGGAAGTGGGCGGTGGCCGCCCGCGGCAAGATCCGCTGACATGAAGGTCCTTTCAGGCGGCGTGAGCGGCGACGTGGTGCTCACGGACGAGGGCCACGTGCGCAAGCAGTTCCTCCCGCGCCTCAAGGTGGCGATGGAGTGGACGAGCGACCCGCGCCGCGTCTTCCGGGAGATCGAAAGTCTGCGCGCCTGGTCCCGGATCGTGGGGCCCGAGTCCGTCCCGCGCGTCCTTTCGGTCGAGCCCGAGGCGTTCGCCTACACGATGGAGTACGCCGAGGGGCCCAGCTGGAAGGACCTCCTCATGGCGGGGGACGTGCGCCGCTCGATCGCCCACGAGCTCGGGCGCCGCCTGGCGCTCGTGCATCGCCGCCCCGACGAGGAGGCGCGCCGGGCCCTGGCGGGGCCCGGGTACTTTTACGAGCTTCGGGTGGAGCCCTACTACGAGACGGTTCGCCGCGTCCATCCGGACCTTCCGATCCGCGCGGACTTCCGGTCCGAGACGCTCGTGCACGGCGACTACAGCCCGAAGAACGTCCTCGTTCACGCGGGCGGCCTGTGGGTGCTCGACCACGAGGTGGCCCACTGGGGGGATCCCGCGTTCGATCTGGCGTTCATGCTCAATCATCTTCTGATCAAGTCCTTCGTCTTCGCGGACGCGCGGTACCGGGACGCGGCGCGGGCGTTCGTGGACGCCTACGGGCCCGGCCCGGAGCTGGAAGCCCGGACGATGGCCCACGTGGCGGTGCTCATGCTCGCCCGCGTGGACGGCAAGTCGCCGCTGGCGTATCTCGATGAAGATCAGCGGCGGCGCCTGCGCGCGCTGGCGCGCCGGCGGATCCTGGAGCCGGTCGAACGTCTGGAGCGGTACTTCTGAAGTCCGCCTTCAGAGCTCCGGGGCCGACGGAAGGCATGGAACCCCGGACGCGGGCTCCGTTATATTGATGTAGATGATGACGCCGCTCGCCTGGTTGGCCCTGTCGCTGGCGGTCTGCAACATCCCGGTCTTCCGCTACGCCCTCGAGCGCTGGCGGGCCTCCCCTTACGAGGCGATCGTCTTTCGGCGAGGGCCTCTCGGAGAGGCGGAGCGCGCCTTCCTCCGGGAGATTCGCCGTTCGAACGCCAATATTGACCTCCGGGAAGTCGATCTGGCCGGCTCTCCGGAGGAGAACGACGCGGCGCTCTGGAAGGCTCAGGGAGATCGGCCCCTGCCGTGGGTGGTCGTGCGTTTTCCAAACGCCGGGCCGGCCTTCCCTCCCGCCTGGACGGGCCCCCTGGCCGATCTGCGTTCGAACGGCCTGCTCGACTCCCCGGCGCGCCGCGAAGCGGCCCGTCGCCTTCTGTCCGGAGATTCCGCCGTATGGGTGCTCCTCGAGTCCGGACGGAAGGAGGCCGACGACGCCGCGGCGGCGCGGCTTCGGGCGGAACTCGACCGCCTCGAGAAGGTGCTGAAACTTCCCGTTCCGGTAGAGGACGATCCGCCTCTGCTCTCGGAAGTTCCCCTCAAGATCGCGTTTTCCATCCTCCGGATCGCTCCTTCCGAGGACCGCGAGCGCGCGTTCGCGGGGCTTTTGCGGGCCGCCGAGCCGGAACTGGCGAAAGTCGACGAACCCGTCGCGATCCCCGTCTTCGGCCGCGGCCGGGCCCTCTGGCCGCTTTGGGGAAAGGACCTTTCCCCGGAAGGGATCGAGGAAGCCGCGAAATTTCTCACCGGGGCGTGCTCCTGCCAGGTGAAGGAACTCAACCCGGGCGTGGACCTTCTCTTCGAGGTGGACTGGGAGTCCTCCCTCGCGGGCGTCGCGCCGGAAGAGCCGCCTCCGCCGCCCCCTCCGGTTCTGGGAACGCGCCGTCCGGCCGAGGAATCCCCGCCGCCGGCGCGGCCTTCCGGATCGTCGCGCGCCCTTCTCTGGGTCGGAGCGGGGCTCGCGGCTCTCCTGGCGGTGGGGACGGGCCTGCGGCTGTTCGGTCGTTCCACTTCCTGAAGGAGGGCGCGTGCGGACGCTGCTTCTCGCGCTTGTTCCCCTGGCGGGTCCGGTCGCTCAGGGGGACGACGACTGGCCGATGTGGCGCCGGGATCCGGAGCGCACCGGAAGCTCTCCCGCCGCGCTGCCCCATCCCCTGCGCCTTCAGTGGGTCCGCGAACTTCCGCCGCCTCGACCCGCCTGGCCCGATCAGACGCGCCTGCCCTTCGACGCCGTCGATGAGCCCGTTGTGGCCGGAGGCACCCTTTTCGTGGGTTCCTCCCGCACGGACCGGCTTTTCGCCTTCGACGTCCGCACCGGCGCGCTCCGATGGAGCTTCTTCGCCGACGGACCCGTGCGGTTTCCGGCCGCCGTCTGGGAAGGGCGCGTCTATTTCGTTTCCGACGACGGCCGGCTCCGATGCCTGGACGCCGAACGCGGCGCCCTCCTCTGGAGCGTGCGCGGCGGGCCGTCCGATCGCCGGGTTCTCGGACACGAGCGGCTGGTGTCCTCGTGGCCGGCCCGGGGCGCCCCCGTGGTCGCCGACGGCGTGGTCTACTTCGCCGCCGGCATCTGGCCGTTCATGGGCACCTTTCTGCATGCCGTGGACGCCCGCACGGGCCGGGTGCTCTGGACCAACGACGGCGACGGCGCGCTCTATATCCCCCAGCCGCACAACGCCGATGCCTTCGCGGGCGTGGCGCCCCAGGGGCCGCTGGCGGTCTCCGGGGAATGGCTCCTCGTCCCCGGCGGACGTTCGGTTCCGGCCTGCTACGACCGGCGCACCGGCCGGCTGGTCCACTTTCGCCTCGCCGAGGGCAACCGCAAGGGGGGATTCGACGTGACCGCCGCCGGGCGGGTGTATTTCTGCGGCGGCTCGATGTTCGACCGCGAAAGCGGTCTCTGGGTGGCCGATCTGGGAAGACCTCTCGTCGCGGCGGACGGCGACGTCTGGTGGGCGGACCGCAAGGAAGGGTTGCGCCGCCTGGCCCTTCCTTCCGCGATCGAAATCGTCGAGACGAAAGACCGCCGGGGGCGGACGGTGCGGCGTGCCCGGGCGCGCCTGGAACGGCCCGACGAATTCGACGGCCCGCGGGTGGAGGCCCTTCTCCGGGCCGGGCCGCGCCTCTATGCGGGAACGGAGGGTCGTCTCTACGCGGTCGATCTCGAGGACCCCGAACGCCGCGTCTGGGAGGCGCCGATCGAAGGAGCCCCGCTGTCCCTCGCCGCCGCCGGCGGGCGCCTGTTCGCCGCGACGAAGGAGGGAAGGATCTATTGCTTCGGCGCGGAAAACCGGCCGCCCGCGGTCCATCCTTGGAGGGCGGAGCCGCTCGGAGAAACGCCCGCCGGCGATCGCGCCCGCCGGATTCTTCAGGGAGCCGGCGTCCGCGAGGGGTATGCGGCCGTGTGGGGGCTGGGCGACGGCGATCTCGTCGTGGAACTCGTGCGGCAAAGCGGCCTTCGCATCCTTGCGGTGGATCCCGATCCCGTCCGCGTCGCCGCCTTCCGCGGGCGTCTGGCGGCGGCGGGACTCTACGGCGATCGGGTCGAGGCCCATGTGGGCGATCCTTGCGAGTTTCCCTGGCCGCCTTACGGGGCGGATCTGGCGGTGGCCGACGAGGCCCTCGCTGCGGGAACGGCGATCGACGGTCGCTTCGCCGAAGCGCTTTTCCGCCTCCTGCGTCCCTATGGCGGAACGGCCTCCTTCCCGGCGGACGCGCCGGCCGCCGAAGCGTTCTCGCGCTTCGTGCGGACGGGCGAGCTTCGGGAGCGGGAAGCGGAGGGCCGGCGGATCTTCGTTCGCGGCCCCCTGCCCGGCGCGGCCGACTGGACGCACGAGCATGCCGATGCGGCCAACACGCGGGTTTCCCGCGATCGGATCGTGAAGGCGCCGCTGGGGCTTCTCTGGTTCGGCGGGCCGTCGAACGAGGGGATCCTCCCCCGGCACGGGCACGGCCCCCAGCCGCAGGTGATCGAGGGACGGCTTCTGATCGAGGGCGTGGACAAACTCCGCGCGCTGGACATCTACACGGGCCGCCTGCTCTGGGAAGCGCCGCTCCCCGGCGTGGGAAAGTTCTTCGACAACACCCTTCACCAGCCCGGAGCCAACGCCAGCGGTACGAACTTCATCTCGACCCGCGACGGGATCTACGTGGCGTACGGGAGATCCTGCGTGAAGCTCGATCCGGCGACCGGCGCCCGGATCGGCGAGTTCACGCTCCCTCCCGGCCCCCACGCCAAGGATCCGCCTCTCTGGGGCTACATTAACGTCGTCGGCGATTACCTCATCGGGGGGGCGGAGCCTCTGGGCGGCCATGAGGCGCTCCGCGGGAAGACGCCCGAGGGAGGGGACGATCCCGACGACGACGATGACGACCTTTTCATGCGCCGGCTTCTGCATGCGCTGGGCGACCAGGACGCGATGTCGTCCAGCCGCCGCCTCGCGGTCCTGGACCGGTTTACGGGAAAGCCGCTCTGGACCGCCGAGGCGCGCAGCGGATTCCGGCACAACGCCGTCTGCGCCGGAGGCGGGCGGCTCTACGCGATCGACCGTCTTTCCGGAATGCAGGCGGCGCGCCTGAAGAGGGACGGAGCGCCCGAGCCTCCGCCGCCGCGCCTCGTGGTCTTCGACCTGGCGACGGGGCGCGTGCTCTGGGAGACGGAAGAGAAGGTTTTCGGCACGTGGCTGAGTTACTCGGAGGAGCACGACGTTCTTGTCGAAGCCGGCCGCGTGGCGCGCGATACGCTCAAGGACGAGCCGCGCGGGATGCGCGCCCGCCGCGGGGCGGACGGCCGGGTGCTGTGGGAACGGAGGGAATATTCGGGTCCCGCCATGATCCGCGGGGGTACGGTGTTCATGGCCGATCGCGCGTGCGATCTGCGGACGGGCGAGCCGCTGAAGCGGGTTCATCCGGTGACGCTCGAAAGCGTCCCCTGGACGTGGACGCGCAACTACGGGTGCAACACGCCGATGGCCTCGGAGCACCTGCTGACCTTCCGGTCGGGAGCCGCGGGGTATTTCGATCTGGCGCGCGACGGCGGCACGGGGAATCTGGGCGGATTCCGCTCCGGCTGCACGAACAACCTCGTCGTGGCCGGCGGGCTTCTCGTCGCGCCCGACTACACGCGCACCTGCACCTGCAGCTACCAGAACCAGGGGTCTCTCGCGCTCGTGCCGATGCCGGAGAACGAAATGTGGACGTTCTTCGGTTCGACCGACCTGCGCGGACGCGTGAGGCGGCTGGGGTTGAACTTCGGAGCTCCCGGCGACCGGAAGGCGGACGACGGGACCCTCTGGCTGGAGTGGCCCTCCGTGGCGGGGAAGTCCCCGGCCGTCCAGGTGCGCGTTGAGCCCGAGGAGGCGTCTTCCTTCCGCCGGCATTCTTCCGCGATGGGGGGCGAGGGTCCCGCCTGGGTGGTCGCTTCCGGCCTGGAGGGCCTGGAGTCCGTGACGGTCACGCTCGACCCGGCCGCCCGGGAGGAGCGTCCTTACACGGTCCGGCTTTTCTTTGCGGAGCCCGGGGACCGGGCGCCCGGCGAGCGGATCTTCGACGTGGCGCTGCAGGGACGGCCGGCGCTGGCCGGGTTCGACGTGGTTCGCGAGGCCGGAGGGCCCCGCCGGGGCGTGGTGCGGGAGTTTCGCGGCGTGAAGGCGGCGCGGGAGCTTGCGGTGGAGTTCCGGGCGCGGGAAGGGCGTCCCCTCCTGTGCGGCCTGGAGGTGATCGAAGAAGGGGCGCCGCTTCTCAAGCCGGCCGAGGGCGCGCAGGGCGCCGCGCCGGCGGCGGAGCCGGCCGGCAGCCCCTGGGGGGCGGCGATGGGCGCCGGGATCGTGGCGCTCCTGACGGGGGCGGCGTGGGGGGCGGGGAGAATCCGGGGCCGATGAACGGCGAGCGCCCCTTCTGGATCGGGCTGAGTCTCCTGGGCGGATCGTACGTCGTGCTCGTCGGGGCGATGATCGCGGCGGACGCGGCCTTCATCCGGTGGGGCGATCTCGGCGCGGTCTTTCGGAGCCCGGAGATCCGGTACGCGACGATCCTGAGCCTGGTTTCCTCGACCGCCAGCGCCGCGGCGTCGCTGGCGGTGGGCATCCCGCTGGGTTATCTTTTGGCGCGGACGTCGTTTCCGGGCAAGCGCTGGGTGGACGCCATCGTGGACATTCCGGTGGTGCTTCCGCCGCTCGTTGTGGGGCTGAGCCTGCTTATTCTCTTCCGGGCGGTGCCCGGGGTGGCCTACTCGGTGCCGAGCGTCATTCTGGCGCAGTTCGCGGTGGCGGCGGCCTTCGCGGTGCGGACGCTGCGGGTGACCTTCGAGGAGATCAGCCCGCGGGCGGAGCAGGTGGCCATGACCCTGGGCTGCACGCGGGCGCAGGCGTTCCGGAAGGTGGCCCTGCGGGAAGCCCGTCGGGGGATCCTGGCGGCGGCGACGCTGGCATGGGCGCGTTCGTTCGGGGAGTTCGGGCCGGTTCTCGTCTTCGCGGGCGCCACGCGCCTTCGGACGGAGGTGCTGTCGACCACGGTTTTCCTGGAGCTTTCGATCGGGGAGCTCAACCGCGCGGTGGCCGTATCGCTTTTCATGGTGGTCGTCTCGCTCGCGGTCATCGTGTGGGTGCGCCGCCTCGGGGCCGAGGGGATGTTCGCCCGGGGGATGCGCCCGTGATTTCGGTGGAGGGGCTGCGCGTCCGGGCCGGAGCGTTTCTCCTGGAGGGCGTGAATCTCGAGGTTCCGGAAGGGGGCTACGGGGTTCTCATGGGCCGCACCGGCGGCGGAAAGACGACGCTTCTGGAAACGATCTGCGGTCTGCGGCGGCCGGAAGCCGGAAGGATCGTCCTGGGGGGGCGCGACGTGACGGGGCTTCCTCCCGCGGAGCGGGGCGTGGGGTACGTGCCCCAGGATCGGGCGCTCTTTTCGACCTTCACGGTTCGGGAGCACTTGGCCTTCGCGCTGCGGCTTCGCGGGAGGCCGGAGGTCGAGATCGACCGCCGCGTGGTCGAGCTGGCGGGGCGGCTCGGTCTGGAAAGGCTGCTCGACCGCCGGCCGGCGGGACTGAGCGGCGGCGAGGCGCAGCGGGTGGCGCTGGGCCGCGCGCTGGCGGCGGCGCCGCGGGTTCTGATCCTGGACGAGCCTCTGACGGCGCTCGACGAGGAGACGCGGGAGGAGATGTTCGCTCTTCTCGAGGAGGTCCGCCGCGGGATGGGCGTGACGACGCTTCACGTCACGCACAGCCGGAGGGAGGCGCTGCGGCTGGGAGACCGGCTGTTCGTCCTGGAGGCCGGGCGCGTGAGGCCGATGGGGCGGGAGGCGCTGGAACGGGAGGAGGCGTCCGCATGAAGCTGACGGTGCGGTACGGGGCCCAGGCTCGCGAGGCGGCCGGGCGGGAAGGAGAAGTGGTGGATCTTCCGGGCCCCGCCACGGTCGCGCGTCTCCTGACCCATTTGGCCGAGCGCCACGGGGACCGGCTCCGGGCGCTGCTCCTGCGGCCGGACGGGACGCTCCATCCCTCGGTGCTGGTGGCGGTGGGAGACGAGCAGGCGCGGCCGGGGGATGCGCTTTCGGACGGACAGACCGTGTGGGTTTCCACGCCGATTTCGGGCGGGTAGGGGAGAGCGGGGATGGGACCCGACGATCGGGCGATCTACGAGTGGCAGCTCGACATCCCCGGCTTCGGCGAGCGGGGCCAGGAGGCGCTTCGACGTGCGACCGTTCTGGTTTCCCGCGTGGGGGGCGTCGGCGGCGCGGCGGCGTACTACCTGGCGGCGGCCGGCGTGGGACGGCTCGTCCTGGCGCATGAAGGGGTGGTGCGTCCGAGCGATCTCAACCGGCAGATCCTGATGACGGCGGAGGGTGTGGGACGTTCGCGGGTGGAGTCCGCCGCGCGGCGCCTGCGGGAACTCAACCCGCGCCTGGAGATCGTGGCGGTGGGAGAGAACGTGGGGGAGGAAAACGCGGCGCGTCTGGCGGCGCGGGCGGACCTCATCGTGGACGCGGCGCCGCTCTTTCGGGAGCGGTTTCTCCTCAACCGCGAAGCGGTGCGGCAGGGCAAGCCTCTCGTCGAGTGCGCCATGTACGCGCTCGAGGTTCAGGTGACGACGATCCTGCCCGGCCGGACGCCGTGCCTTCGGTGCCTCTATCCGGAGGAGCCTCCCGGCTGGAAGCGGCGCTTTCCGGTCTTCGGGGCCGCGGCGGGGGTGGCCGGCACGCTCGGCGCCATGGAAGCCATCAAGGTGCTTTCCGGCCTGGGCGAACCCCTGGCGGGGCGGCTCCTGGTGGGCGACCTGCGGTCGATGGAGTTTCGGACGGTGCGCCTGCGGCGGGATCCCGCATGCCCGGAGTGCGCGGCCCGGTAACGCGGCATCCCTCCGGCGGCTCCTCAAGCGGGAGAGATTCCGCTGTGCGGCGCTTCCTGATTGCGGGGAGGATCCGGGGCCGCGGCGCGGCGCTCCGGCGCCTCGAGGAGGCCGTCCGGCGCTGGCGGCCGGACGCGGTCCTCTTCGTGGGCGATGTTCTTCCGCCCGCCTCGCGGCGGGAACGTTCCCGCGAGGAGGCGGAGTTTCTCGAGCGATTCTTCCAGACGGCAGGACGCCTGCCGGCGCGGACGGTGGCGATTCCGGGACCTTCGGACGCGCCGCTGGGGACGTTTCTGCGCCTGGGCATGAACGCCGAGGTCGAGTACCCGGGGGTTCGCCTGGCGCACGCCTCGTTTCTGGCGCAGGGCGATTGGGCGGTGGCGGGCATCGGCGGGGAGCTGACCCCGTCGGAGGACGCCGGCGCGCCCGTCGTGCGCCAGTCGCACACGACGGCGGAGTATTTCCTGCGCCCTCTCTGGAACTCGAAGCCTTCGCTCAAGGTGCTTCTTTTGGCGGTGCCGCCCACGGGCCGGCTGGGCGGGACCGAGGGGAACCCGATCGTGTCGGAGCTTCTTCACACGGGCCATCCGCACCTCTGCGCCGTGGGAGGGCCTCAGGAGGCGCGCGGCGTCGAGCGCGTGGTCCGCACCACGGTCGTCAACCCCGGCGAGCTGGCCGAGGGTTCGGCCGCATGGGTGGACCTGAATCGGCCGGCGGGCGAGCGGGTCCGGATCCTGGACCTCTGACGCGGCGGAGCGTCAGCGGCTGTAGGTTCCGATGAGGGCTCCGGTTCCCAGGACGTGTCCCTCCAGCGCGCGCAGGAGCTGAGGCTTTCGGAAGCCGGGGCCCAGTTCGAGGGGGGCGTCCAGCGCGTACAGCCGGAAGTGGTAGTGGTGCGTGCCGTGGCCGCGCGGCGGAGCCGGCCCGTCGTAGCCGATCTCGCCGAAATCGTTGGCGCCCTGGACCGATCCGGGAAGTGCGGGCGGGCGGCCTTCCTTGGAGATCCCTTCCGGAAGAGAGGTCAACGGCCGTTCGTCGATCGCCGCGGGGATGTTGGCGATGAGCCAGTGGACGAAGGGTTCCTCGCCCGGAGCGTCGGGATCCTCGCAGAGGAGGGCGAAGGCCCGCGTGCCGCGCGGCACGCGCGTCCAGCTCAGAGACGGCGACCGGTTGGCTCCGTCGCGGGCGTGTTCGGAGGGCATGCGCTGGCCGTTCCCGAAGGCGCTGCTGGTGACGTCGAGGATTTCGACGGCGCGGCCCCCTCCGCGCGCGGCGGGTTCGCGGACCTCGCTGGGGGGTTTTTCGGGGTTGATCTTCATGGCTGAACCTCGCACGACCGGCGGTCCGTCCGCGCCCCCGGCGCGGTGACGCCGCCTTCCATTATACCGCCGAATCCCGCCGGTCCGGCGGTCGAACGCTTTCCTTCGGGCGCCGCCCCGGGCCTGGGCGGCCGGGGCGCCGGACGGCATTGTGGGGAACGAAGCTCTCGGGGAATCGATCGTCCATCACGAAGAGCGAATCGCGGGCGCCCGTCCCCCTTCGGGATGCGCGGTTTCGCCTCGCACGCGGACATGGTTTTCTCAATAACCGAGCCGTGAGGGGCGCGGTCCGTTATCGGGAAGGGACGCCGGGCCCGCCGGAGCCGCAGGTCCGACAAAGCAAAGCGCGGGCGGGGCCGGTTCGCTCATGATGGGATCGGATTCCGCTTCTCCGGAGCAAGAGGCCCTCCTTCGGGAGAGGCGGAACCGGCATCGGGCGTTACGGAAGTCGAAGTGTGGGGGGCGTTCCCTCCCCGGGGGAAGGAACGCCCCCCTTGGTTTGCGGGCGTTACTTTTTCTCCGGGTCCTTGAAGCCTTCGACCTTGGAGACGAACTTTTCGGGCTCCTTTTCGAACTTGGCCTTGCAGTTGGCGCAGCAGAAGGCGATGAGCTGATTCTTGTAGAGGAATGTGGCGTCGGCTTTGACCTCTTTGCCCGAAAGGGGACACTTCGCGTTGATCGGCTTGGCGGAGGAGCCGGCTTCCGGCTTGGGTTCCTCGCGCGGGGGCGGAAGCTTGGCCTGTTCGGCTTCCCACCCGCGGTTCACGTAGAGGCCGGGGACGGCCTTGACGAGCGCCTCGGCGCCGGCCTCGGTGACCTGGGTCTGCCAGACGAACAGGCTGCGGAGCTTCTTGAGGCCCTTGAGGTGTTCGAGTCCTTTGTCGGAGACCTTCGTGCCGTACAGGTTGAGATACCGCAGGTCGGCCAGCCCCTTGAGATGGGCGAGCCCCTCGTCTCCGATGCCGGTCCTTTCGAGGTGGAGCCGCTGGAGGTGCTTGAGGCCCGCCAGCCGGGCCAGGCCGGCGTCGGTGACCTTCGTGGCGGCAAGATTCAACCAGACCACCTGCTCGGCCACGGGGGCCAGGGCCTCCAAAGCGGCGTCTCCGACCTGATCGGCCGCGGACCGGAAGTCCACCGTGAGGGCGTTCGTGTTGGCGGCCAGGGGCATGGCCAGAGCCCCGAGCTGGCGGAGCTTCTCGAGCGCCTGGGCGTCGGCGGCCGGGACGGTCGGCAGGCCTCCCTCGGAGCTTTCCTGGGCGGCCGGTGCGGCGGCAAGGCAGCCCCACAGGGCGGTCGCGAGCGCAAGCGTTCTCATGAGCAAATCCTCCTCACTCTTCTCTTACGGCGCGCGGGCCGCCCCCGTCGCAGATTCCCGGCCGCCGGGCTGCAGGCGGAGCATCTCCCTCGATCCCACGGGAAAGGGAACGGCTTCCCGAGCGGGCCGGGGCCGGCTATTTGAGATGCTTGCTGACCAGGGCGGTCATCTCGAACATGGAAACCTGTTTCTTGCCGCCGAAGATCTCCTTGAGGGTGTCGTCGGCGTTGATCATGCGCTTGTTCTTCTGGTCTTGCAGGCCGTGCTTCTTGATGTAGGCCCAGAGCTTCTTGGCGACCTCGCTGCGGGGGAGGGGTTTCTCCCCGGTCACCTTGGCCAAAGCCGGGCTGGGCTGCAGCGGCTTCATGAACGCGCTTTCGGCCTTCTTGGGCATGGCGTTTCTCCCTATCTCCTCTTGGCGAAGCAATCGCTGCAGTACACGGGACGGTCGCCGCGGGGCTTAAACGGGACCTGGGCGGGCTTGCCGCACTCCGCGCAAACCGCCTGGAACATTTCCCGCCGGGCGCCGCCGCCCATGCCGCCTCCCATGCCTCCGCCCATCCCGCCGCCCCCGCCGGCGGCCTTCTTGGCGGCGCGGCACGGCGAGCAGCGCTTGGGCTCGTTGGTGAACCCGCGCTGCGCGTAGCGCTCCTGCTCGGCGGCGGTGAAGGTGAACGTCGTGCCGCACTCGACGCACGTCAACTGCTTGTCCTGGTACATGTCCACTCCGAAAAAGGACTCGAACCCCCCCGCCGCCCCGACGTCCGGCGGGACCCCTTGATTACAATGAGGCGCGGCTCCGGAGGCAATCAAAATCTGAAGCCGCCGGCGCCTATTCCGGCGGCGAGATGAGAGGAACCGCCTCGGCCGCCGCCCCCGCGGGAGAGGGCGCGGGCCCCTCGGGCCGGCTCGGGACGATCGCCTCGACCTCGGCCGGAACGGGCTTTTCCACCGACGTCGGGACCGGCGGGGCGGCGTCCGCCGGAACCCGCAGCCCGTCGCGCAGGCGGCGCACGCGCTCGCGAAGGCCCGTGACGAGCGTCTCCATGGCGTCCAGGCTGTGGTCGAGGTCCGCGGCCAAGCGCTCGGCGCTGTCCAGGCGCGCCAGAAGGCCTTCGGCCGCGCGGAGCCGGCCGGCGGCGGACTCGAGTTCCGACCGGTGCAGGCGTTCCAGCTCGTCCAGGCGCTTCTGAAGCTCGTCGGCCTTTTCCCGGTACGTGGACAGCGTGGCCTCGAGCGCGGCCCGCGCGGCGTCCTTCTCGCGCACGGAGCGGTCGGCGGCCTCCTGGAGGCGGGAAAGGGTTTCCGCCAGGCGCCGCCGCTCCGCCGCCTCGCGGTCGAGATGCTGGCGGCCCTCGGAGAGGGCCCGGTCCTTCTCCGCGATCCTCCGCTCCATCTCGGCTCTGAGCTCGGCCAGCGAACGCTGGTGGGTTTCGGCCAGGCGCTCGAGAGCCGCGCGGTTTTTCTCCTCCTGCTCCCGCGCGCGCTCCCGGAACGCGTCCAGGTCCGCCAGGCGGCGGGCTTCGGCGGCCTCGAGCTGCTTCTGGAGCTCCTCGAGCCGGCCGCGATAGGAGGCCAGGCTGGCGTCCAGAGCCTCCAGCGTCTTCTGCTTCTCCGCGAGAGCCCGGGCGTGGCTCTCCTCGAGCCGCCGCCGCTCTTCGCGCTCGCGTTCGAGGTCGCGCTCAAGGCGGGCGGCCCGGGCCTCGAGGTCGCGCCCGCGGGGATCGGGGGCGGCCGTGGGGGCGGCGGGGCGCAGCTCGCCGTTGCAGGCGGGGCACCGCGAGCCGCTCGCCGCGGCTTCGTCGCGGACCCGGTACATCTTTCCGCAGGCGCATTCGAGGATCATGTCCATCCCTCCTCATCCAGGCGTCGGGCACGCGGGGTTCACGGCACCGGCTCGGTCTCCTCCGACGGCAGCGCCGCCCGGTGCGCGCGGGCGCTTTCAAGGACGTGCTCAAGGTAGAACGCGGCCTGACGCCGGTGCCCTTCGACGTCGAGGGTCCAGCGTTCGGCGCGCCGGCGGCTTCGCGGCGCCGCCAGGACGAAGCCCAGCGCCAGGTCGCGCACCTCCGGTTCGCCGGGGGCCAGCTCGAGCCGGCGGGCCAGATCCTGGAGGCGCAGGAAGAGATCTCCGTGACGGGCCCGCACGCGCAGGAGCAGGCGGTCCAGCGTCGCCAGCGCGCGCGGGGCCTCCGGATCGCCCTTCGCATGCAGGAGGAGCGCGCGCTCGAGGGCCGCCCGGGCCTGATGCGGGTGCTCCGAAAGCAGACAAAGAACCTCCCAGTCCTCGACGCGCCGGCCCTGGGCCTCGAAGACGCGCGCCAGGCGGCGCACCAGCCGCAGGTCCAGGAGGCGCTCGAGATCCACTCCCGGCGGCAGGGCCCCCCAGGCGGGAGCCGCCATCTCCTCGAGGGTCGGCACCGGGTCGGGCGTCGCCGGGGGAGGAGGGGGAGGAGGAGCGGACGGCGCGGGCGCTTCGGGCCCCTCGCCGGCCAGGGCGCGCCGGTAGCGTTCGGCGATGCGCTCCATGACGCGCAGCCGGCCGTCCGCTTCGCGCGCGGCGGTCGCGGGATCGGCCGCCCAGCGCGCCGCCGCCTCGAGGGCGGCCGGCGAGCAGGCCGCAAATCCCAGCAGGATCTCGCGGCGCTCGATCGCCTCCGGGTCAAGGAGGCTGGGAGCGAGGAACTCCTCGAGAAGTTCGACCCGCGGCGCGCGCTCGAGCCGCAACCGATGCAGCGCTTCGGCGATCTCCGGGTCGGGCCGGCTTCCCGCACAGGCCAGCGTCCGCAGGGGCAGGAGGCCCGAGGACACGAGCGCATAAGCCTCCCAGGGGCGCAGCGGCACGCCCGCCGCCTCCAGCCGTTCCCGCAGACGGCGCGCCGACCGGAGGCGCTCCAGCGCCTCGGGCTCAAGCTCCGCGTCGCCGCCGCGCATGGTCGAGAGTCTCGGAAACGGGGCCGTTTCTGTCAAGCGGGAATATGGGGATCCTTATGGGGGACGCCCCCGGCGTCCTCACCTGTGTAACGCCGGGGGCGGGGCCCGCGTCTCAGGCGGAGGGTCGAGCTACTCGGTGACGGTCACCCGGAGGGAAGCCGTTCCGAGAACCGCGCCGCCCGTCGGGGAGGATAGAACGACGTCGAAGGTCTCGGAGCCTTCCGGGACGGCGTCGGCGAAGAGGGTGACCGTGATCGTCCGGTCGCCCCAATGGCCGTCTTCCCAGCGAAGCGTTCCGGGGGTCACCGAATAGTCCGAGCCGGCCAGGGCGGTGCCGTCCACTCCGGAGAACTCCACGGTCACCGCGCCCTGGGTTCCGCCCGTCCGTCGGACAATCAGGGAGAGCGTGGCCGCTCCCTCGTGCACCGACACGGCGTCCACGAGGAAGCCGATCGTGCCGGGATCGTCATTGTCCAGGATGTCCACGCGGGTCTGCGACTGCGTGCCGACGAAGGATCCCGGCGAGGGCGATTCCAGATGGAGCGTGAAATGCTCCTCGCCTTCCCGGATCGGGTCGTTGACGATCTCGACGGCGATCGTCTTGGAGACTTCGCCGTCGGCGAAGGCGACGGTCAGGGGGGAGACGAAGGACGTGTCGGGCGGCGTCGTGGTGTGGTCCTGGAGCCGCACGTTCACGGTGGCCGCCCCCGCGGCGCCGCCGGAGCGGGAAATCTCCACCGGCACCTGGCCCGCGCGCTCGTCCACGAAATGCCGGCTCAGCCGGAACTGGAACGCCCCGCCCGGGCCGGCGTCGTCGTCCTGGATCGTCACCGTGGCTCCGTCGGGACCCCCGATCGTGACGCCTCCCGAGGGGGAGCCGAGGAAGACGAAGAAGTGCTCGTCCCCCTCCGGCAGCGCGTCGTTGACGAGCGGGACGGCGATGGGCTTTTCACCGCCCTCGCCGTCGGCCCAGACGATTTCATGCGGGGCGGAGGGATCGAACGCGTAGTCGGAGGGGTCCGCGCTGCCGGGATGGGCGGCCCAGAAGATGCTCACGCGCCCGCGCGTGCCGCCGACGCGGGCCACGCGCACCTCGGCGGAAGCGGCGCTCTCGGAGCCCGTGGCCGCGAGAGAGACGAACCGGATTTCGCCCGCGCCGGCGGCGGGGGGGGGAGCCCCGGGCGGTCCCGCGGGGGCGCCGTCCTCGTCGTCGTCGCTGCACCCGACCAGGGGGGCGATCGCCAGGAGCGCGCCCGCCCCGGCCGCGCGCCAGAAGCCCGAACGCATGCTCATGACCTGTCCTCCTACCCGCACCGGTCCCCCTGATCCGGTGAGCCCGGGATTGTTACGGGGCGGCGGCGTAACGGCGGATCGGGCGAGGGGATCCTCTTGAGGGAAGATCCGGGCCGGCTCGAAAGGCCCTCCCCCGCGCGCCGGGATGGCCACGGTCCGCTTGATGACCTACAACGTGCACCGCTGCATCGGGCTCGACGGCCGCCACCGGCCCGAGCGGATCGCGGCGATCCTCGCGCGATTCGATCCCGACGTGGCCTGCCTTCAGGAACTGGACGTGAACCGGCCGCGGACCGGCCGCATGGACCAGCCCCGCCGGATCGCCGACGCGCTCCAGATGGATGCGCATTTCCACGGAGCCGTGCGGGTGGCCGAGGAGGAGTTCGGCGCCGCGGTTCTCAGCCGGCTTCCGATGCGGAAGGTGCGCTCGGGCCCGCTTCCGACCCTTCTGGGCATGAAGCTGGAGCCGAGGGCCGCGCTCTGGGTCGAGGTTCGGGCCCGGGGACGGCCGGTGCAGGTGCTCACGGCCCATCTGGGGCTTACGCGGGGAGAGCGCCGGGTTCAGGCGGACCTTCTCCTGGGGGAAGAATGGCTGGGCCATCCGGACTGCCGTCCGCCGCGCATCCTGTGCGGGGACTTCAACATGACGCCGCGATCGCCGGCGTGGCGGCGGCTGGCGCGGGCGCTGCGGGCCGTCGCGGGGGATCGGCCGCCGGCGACATGGCCCAGCTTCCTCCCCCTGGTGCCGCTGGACGGGGTTTTCGCGGATCCGGAAGTCGAGGTGCGCGGCGTCGAGGTGCCGTCGGATCGGTCCGTGTGGATGGCGTCGGATCATCTTCCCGTCGTGGTGGATCTTGAAATCTGACCAAGTCGTCGGCGCGGCGCGTCCGCCGTATCCCTGGACGGGGATCGCGATCTTCGCGCTGGCGGTGGCCGTGCTGGCGGCGGTGTGGAAAGGGACGCCGCTGGGGAACTGGCTCCGGCCGGAGCACGTTTCCGCATGGGCCGGATCGCTGGGGGCGCGATGGTACGCGGGGCCGCTCGCCGTGGCGGTCTTCATCGCGGGAGGCTTCATGATGGTGCCGCTTCTGGCGCTCGCGTTTGCGTGCGGGATGGTGTTCGGCGCCTGGCCGGGAGCGGCGTACGCGCTGACCGGGGCGATGGCCGGCGCGTCGGCCAGCTTCGCGGTGGGGAGGCGGCTGGGACGGGAGCGCCTGCGGCGCTTGCTCGGGGAGCGGATCCGGCGTTTCGAGGGACGCGTGGTCCGCCGCGGGATTCTGGCGGTGTTCCTGGTCCGCAAGATCCCGGCCCCTTACGGGCTGGTGAATCTCGCGGCGGGCGCCTCCGAAGTGCGGTTTCGGGACTTTTTCCTGGGAACGCTTCTGGGCACCGGACCGGGGGTGGTGCTGCTGAGCGTTCTGGGGGATCGCTTCGCCCGGCCGGCGGTGGAGGCCGTGACGTCATGAAGGGCCGTTTCCGCCGGATCCTCGTGCCGGGCCGGACCTGCTGGACCCTGCGGGACGTCCGCGCCTCGGGTCTCCTCGTGGACGGGCGCGCGTACTTTCGGGAGTTCTGGAAGGCCGCGCGCCGGGCGCGGCGCACGATTGCGGCGGCGGGATGGCAATTCGACAGCACGGTGGAGCTTCTGCGCGGGCCGGACCGCGCGGCGGCCGGCGGCGAGGACGTGCGGCTGCTGCCGTTCCTGGACGGCCTGTGCCGGCGCGCTCCGGAGCTGCGGATCTATCTTCTGTGCTGGGACTACAGCCCGGGATTCATGCTTCAGCGCGAATGGTTCCAGGCGCGCCTCTTCAGCCGCGGGGATCACGGGCGCCTCCGGTTCCGCTTCGACGACCGGCATGCCGTGGGGGCCAGCCACCATCAGAAGTTCGCCGTGATCGACGGCCGGCTGGCGTTCGCCGGTTCCATGGACCTCTGTCACGATCGGTGGGACGATCGGGCGCACCGGGCCGAAGATTCCGCGCGCCTTCAGCCGGGACGCGCCGACTACGGACCGTACCACGAGGTGCAGGCGTATCTGGAAGGCCCGGCGGCGGCGGAGCTGGCGGAGCTCTTCCGTGCCCGCTGGAGGAGCGCGGGCGGACCGGAGCTGGACCTTCCGCCGGCCGAGGGAGCGCCCGTTGAGGAGCCGCGTCCCAGCGTCGCGCTGGGGCCCGGTTCCGTGGGTCTCAGCCGTACCGTGGCCCGGACGCTCGTGCCGGATCAGCCCTCGATCCGCGAGATCCGGCGGCTTTACGTGGACGCGATCGACGCCGCGGAGGAGCTGATCTACATCGAGAGCCAATACTTCGGCTCCGCCGCCGTATACCAGGCGCTCCTGCGCCGGATGGCGGACCCGCGGCGCGGCAGGCTCGATATCGTGCTGGTCTATCCCCGCGGGATGCACTCGCTGACGGAAGAGTTCTCTATGGGGGCGCTTCAATGTTCGCTCTTCCGCGGCCTCAAGCGGGCGGCGGCCCGGACGGGGCACGACCTCGGGATTTACTGGGTCGCCTCGCCGGGACCGGGCGGCGTGGAGCGGGACCGCTACATTCACTCCAAGGTGCTGGTCGTGGACGACCGTTTCCTGAGCGTGGGGTCGGCCAACACGAACAACCGGAGCATGGGGCTCGACACGGAGCTCAATGTGAGCTGGGAGGCGGAATCGCCCGGGGAGGCGGAGCGGATCGCGGCGATCCGGCGCGCGCGGGTGAACCTGCTCGTCGAGCACACGGGGCGGGGCGACGAAGCCTCGCGGCGCGCGCTGCGGCGGAGGCGGGGATTGGTGCGGACGCTGGACGCCTGGGCGGGACGGGGGCGTTCCACGCTGCGGCCGCATCCGCTGACCAGCCGGGTGGAGGAGAGCCCGATCCTGAAGCTTCTGGATCTGGATCACGTGTCGTTCGATCCCGAGCGTCCGCTCCTCGAGGAGGAAGTGTTCGAGCCGTTTCGGCCGTTCTTTTTTCCGACCCCGGCGGCTCTGTCGCGGCGCGGACGGCGTCGTGGGGGCGGGCGGGGACAGACGACGCGGGCGGGGATCCGGGCGCCGCTGGCGGTGGCGCGCGCTCCGAACCCGGTCTGGACGCTCCTGTCGCGGGCGTTCAAGCGTTCGGCGGTGGCCGCCGCGGTGATCGGGGCGGTTCTTCTGGCCGGGGCGCTCGTCTACGTGGCGATCCGGACGGCGCTGTAGATTTCGGCGGCGGGGACGAGAGGAAGGCCCAGGCGCCGCGCGGCGCAGGTTCCGATCGCTTCGTCGTGCCGGTGTCCCCAGCAGCGAGGGTCGGGGGAAACGAAGCCCACGGGTTTGCGGGGCTTGCGGGCGCGGAGGGACGCGGGGGCGTGTTCGCTGAAGTAGGGTCCGGCGAAAAGGCCCCGGCGCAGCGCGTCGAAAAGCTCCTCGAGCCAGGCGCGGGATCGCGGGTGGGCGAGGTTCAGGCCGATGAGGCTTCCGTTCATGAGGGGCAGCCCCAGCGCGTCGTCGCGGGTGAGGCCGTAGGCGGCCAGGCAGAGATCGGAGGTCCAGTGGCCCAGGCGCTCGTCGCCCGCCACGAGGAGGTGGCCTTCGCACTCGATCCGTTCGAAAAGCGCGTCGGGCGGCTCCAGGAAGCGGCAGGGCGAATCGACCCAGAGAATCGAGCGGAAGCCGGCGTGGAACGCCTCGCGGAAGGCGAAGAGCTTGAAGGCGTAGGGGGCCTCCGCGTGGGGCGGGCTTTCCGGGGGAAGTTCGTCCGTCCAGAGGCGGAGTCTTTCGGCCGGATATCCGAGGGCGGCGAGGTTGCGGGCCAGCTCCTTCTGGAGGGCCACGTAGTCGTGGGTGGCGACGTTGACGATGAGGCGGCGGGAGTTCATCGGGCGGCGAGGGCGTCCTCCACGTGGCGCGCGAAGACTTCGAGATCCTCGTACTTGTCGAACCAGCTCGTGTACATGATGCCCACGGCGCCTCCCGTGCGGCGGGCGGTTTCGATCCAGTCGCGGGCGCGTTCGGGCATCTTGTCGTAGTAGGCCGCCAGGAGCGTCCGGTGTCCGCGCGAGGCGAACCAGCTCAGGCTTTCTTCCCGGCGGTCGAAGTACCAGTCGGCGACGATGACGTCGCGATCGAGGCCTTCCCAGGAGCCGGTCAGGTCGCCGTTGACCAGGCAGTAGTTGGGGCGGGCGTTGTGGTAGGGATCCCACATGTCGCTCCAGACGTAGATGTCCGCGCGCGGGTCGATGTCGCGGAGGATGGAGACGCAGGAGCGGACGTTCTCGGCGAGGATGCCGGCGGGGGTAAGGGCGCGGCGGCGGCAGGACTCGTCCCAGTTGAGGACTCGGACTTCGTCGTGGGTCATGAAGAAGGCGCGGGGACGGAAGAGGCGGTGGAGGCGGCGGGCCTGGTCGCGCAGGATCTCGAGGGTCCTGGGCTCGGAGGGGCAGATCATGGTCTGTCCGTGGTCGGGCATGGAGAGGGCGTGGTAGTAGGAGACGCGAAGGCGCGTGCCGTCCGGAAGGGCGGTGCGCAGGACGGGGGGGTCGTGCCAGGCGTCGTAGGAGCGGCGTTCGAGGATTTCGACGAGGCCGGGGTCGGAGACCGGCTCGAAATCGCGGCCTTCGACGAGGGGGCGGCCGTCCTCGGTGCGGACGGAGAGGGGCGCGCCGGGGCGGCGCAGGAGGTTGAACAGGCCGATTTCGCGCAGGCGGGGCTCGGCCCAGGACAGTTCTCCCGTTTCGCCGTCCCAGCATCCCAGGTAGAGGCGGACCTCGGAGCTGTCCAGGGAGTTGAAGAAGGCGTGGTGTTCGGTCCAGTCCTGGGTGGGGCGCACGCCGAGGAAGCGGTAGTTCAGGAGGCGGCCCTTGCCCACGGCGAGAACGCGGGGGGTCCCGCGGAACTCGCGGGTGCGGACGCGGACGGAGACATGGTATTGCCGGAACGGGCGGACGGCGACCTTCTGGACCATGCGGGCGTAGCGGCCGCGGGGGTCGCGGACGGTTCCGTCGTCGCCGACGATCGGATCCTTCCAGTCCCAGCGCGGGCGCAGCGCCACGGGCGGGTCGGGTTCCAGGCGCGCCGTGCCGCCGCGGACGACGAAGAGCGCATCGCGGACAGGAAGCCCTTCGGCGAGGTTGGGGTCCTGAGCCAGGAGGTTCTGGGAGTGTCCGATCTGGAAGAGCGCGGGGACGAGGTCCAGGCGGTGGGCGGCCGCGGCGCGCTTGACGCGTTCGAGGTGGGCGTAGTAGGCGGCGTCCATGAGGGGGAGCTTGCCGAAGTTGGGGTCTTCGAGGAGGAACGCGTTGTAGCCCGCGCGGGCGGCGCGGGCCATGAGGGATTCGAGTTTCTCGACGGCGCGCGGTTCGCGAAGGTCGAACGGGGCGTAGACCCAGCGTTCGCGCAGGCGGAGCGGGGGCGGGTCCGCCGGCGCGGGGGAGGAGCATCCGGCGGAGAGGCCCGCAAGCGCGGTCGCGAAGATTCGGAAGGCCCGCACCGCCGGGGATGCTACCAAAATCCGCGGCAGGGCGCTATCGGATCGAGACGAGCGTGATCTCGAACGAGAGGTCTTTTCCCGCGAGCGGATGGTTGGCGTCGAGCGTCACCTCATCGTCGGTGACCCGGAGGATCGAAACGGGGAAGGCCTTGCCGGTCATCCGGTCGGTGACCTGGAGGCGCAGGCCCGGTTCCGGCTCGATGTCGGGCGGGAAGCCGGCGCGCTCGATGGCGAAGATGCGCTCGGGGCGGTAGGGTCCATAGGCCTGCGCGGCGGGGACCTTCTGCGTTTTCGTTTCTCCCGGAGTCATGCCGACGACGGCGCTTTCGAAGCCGGGGATGACCTCGTGGTTGCCGATCGTGAACTGGATGGGATCGCGATCGCGGGAGGAGTCGAACTCGGTGCCGTCGTCGAGGCGGCCGACGTAATGGACTTGGACGGTGTCGCCGATTTTCGCGGGATTCACGGGCGGGGTCCTTAAAGTAGGGTCCTTGGGTCCGGTCCGGTGGAACCAACGGCATTGTCGCCGCCTCGGGTCGATCGAGTCAAGGGCTCTTTTCTCCTGCCTTGGGGAGGCGGCGCTGGTAAGATGGGCGCCCTCATGACGGGGATCGCGATGCTGGCGGCCGGCGTTCTGGCCGGGGCGGCGCATGTCTTGACGGGGCCGGACCATCTGGCGGCGCTGGCGCCGCTTTCGCTCTGGGCACGGGGAGAGGCGTGGAAGGTGGGGGTTCGCTGGGGCCTGGGGCACTCGGAGGGGGGGGGGGCGTTGGCCGCCCTGGCGTTCGGGATGCGGCTGGCGCTTCCGTTGGAGGCGATCTCCGAGTGGGGCGAGCGGATCGTGGGGGCGACGCTGATTGCGCTTGGGGTGTGGGGGTTTCGCCGTCTCCTGGGCCGGCGGCTTCATGCGCACGCGCACCGCCACGGGGATGAGGAGCACGTTCACTTCCACGTTCACGCGTCCGGCGAGGACCACGACGCGCCCGGCGCGCACGTTCACCGCCACACGGCGTTCGGGGTGGGGGTGCTGCACGGCGCGGCGGGGGCTTCGCACCTTCTGGGAGTTATTCCCGGGTTCGCGCTGCCCGGAGGAGAGGCGGCGGCGTATCTGGCCGGGTTCGCGGCGGGGACGGTGGGGGCGATGACGCTTTTCGCGGCGGCGCTGGGCTGGGCGGCGCCGGCGCGGACGGAGCGGGGACTTCGGCTTTACCGCTGGGCGCTGGGGGCGGCGTCGGCGGCCTGCGCGGGCGTCGGGGTTGCGTGGCTGGCGTTGTCGTGGCGGGGCGGCGGTCCTTGAAAAATCCCCGTCGCGGTGTATTCTAATGCCCTCCCGCGCGGGCCGGGCTAGCTCAACGGCAGAGCACCGCTTTCGTAAAGCGGGGGTTGTGGGTTCAAATCCCATGCCCGGCTCCATTCCCGCCCGAAGAAGCGCTCTCGGCAAGGGCGACGCCGGAGATTCCGGCGTAGATCCTTCGGGGACCGTTTCGAACGCAGGAGGACACCTGTCATGATGAGAGCCGCGATCGGGCTGGTCCTGGCCCTGGCGCTTCAGGACCGATGGGAAGCCGACATCCGCGCGTTCGAGGCGCAGGACCGCGCCGCTCCGCCGGCCCCCGGCGGCGTCGTCTTCGTGGGCAGCTCCTCGATCCGCCTCTGGAATCTCCGCGAGGCGTTTCCCGATCTCCCGGTCCTCAATCGCGGCTTCGGCGGGTCCCAGATGGCCGACGCGGCGCGCTACGCGGAGCGGATCGTGATTCCCTATAAGCCCCGGGTGGTCGTCGTCTTCGCCGGGGGCAACGACATCAACGCCGGGAAATCGCCGGAGGACGTTCTGGCCGCGTTCAAGGACCTCGTGGGCAAGATTCACGCGGCGCTTCCCGAAACGCGCGTTTACTTCATCTCCCTCTTTCCGAATCTTAAGAGGGCCGCCCAGGATCCGGCGTGCCGCCGGGTCAACGAGCTCATCCGCGCGTTCGCGAAGACCGATTCCCGTCTGGGCTTCATCGATCCCCGGCCGCGCATGGAGAACGCCGAGGGCAAGGCCCGGCCGGAGCTGCTGCGGGAGGACGGCCTCCACCTGAACGAAGAGGGCTACAAGATCTGGAACGAAGCGGTGGGACCCGTGATCCGGGCCGCGCTGGCGAAATAGGTTCCGCGGCCGCGGACTTGCCGTTGCTTCCCGGCCGGGGCGCGGTTATCCTCCTCGCGTGAGCCTGGTGGGCCGCTTTTTCGGCTCCCGGGACGACGTTCCCGGATGGGCCTGCTTTTTCGACGCCGAGGGGTATCGGGCGTTTTTGGCCGTTCTCGACGCCGAAATGAAGCGCCGCGGACTGGCCTATGAGCTGGACGAGGGGATCCTGCGGTTGCCCGCCCCCGGTCCGGATCCCTCCGAGTACGGCCTGCTGAACCTGGCCCAGCTCTGTCACGCCTCTCCCCGCGGCGAGTGGCCGTCCGTGGTGGCCCGCCACTTCGACAGCACGTTCCGCTTCTCCGAGGAATCCCGCGAGATCGACGCCCGCGCCCGGCGCTTCGACGACGTGCGCTCCCTTCTCAAGGTGCGGCTCTACCATCCGGACTACCTGCGGCACATGGGGCCCGAGCGGCTGGTCCATCGCGTGCCCGCGCCGGGCCTGGTCGAAACGCTCGTCTACGATCTGCCTTCGTCCGTGAGCACCGTGCCTCGGGAGCACCTGGGCGCCTGGGGTCGCCCGGAGGAGGAGCTCTTCGCGCTGGGCCTGGCCAACGTGCGCGCCGAGGGGCTTCTGGAGCCGCGCCGTTTCGAGGTGGAAGGAGGGGCGGCCTTCTACGCACTGGCCGGGGACAGCTTCTTCACCGCCTCGCACGCGCTTTTCCTGCGGGAATATCTCGGGCCGGCCCCCGAGCACGGCGCGCTGGTGGCCGTGCCCCACCGTCACGCCGTCCTTTACCACCCGATCGCGGACATGAAGGTAGTGCCCGTTCTTCAGTCCATGATCGCGGTGGCCTTCGGCATGTACCAGGAAGGCCCGGGGTCCATCCATCCGGGTCTCTTCTGGTGGCGGGACGGGAGGATGACGGATCTGCCCTCGCGCGTGCGGGCCCGGTCGATCGATTTTGCGCCGCCTGAGGAGTTCGTGGCGCTTCTCAACCGGTTGCCGGAGTAGGCCCGGAGACGGTCCGCACCTCGACGCGCAGCATCCGGTCTCCCTGGACGATGCGATCCACCACGTCCTGACCCGAGAGGACCTGCCCGAAGACCGTATGCACGCCGTCGAGGCGGGGCGTGGCGACGTGGGTGATGAAGAACTGGGATCCGCCGGTGCAGCGGCCGGACAGCCGCCGTCCGGTCTTCGGGTCGTGGCGGCACTGCCCTTTGTGGGCCATCGAAAGGGCGCCGCGGACGTGCTTGCGGTCGGGGTGGATCTCGCATTCGATCTCGTAACCCGGTCCGCCGCGGCCCGTGCCGGTCGGATCGCCGCCCTGGATCATGAAGTCCGCGATGACGCGGTGGAACGAGACGCCGTTGTAGAAGCCGGAGTTGGCCAGCTTCTCGAAGTTGGCCACCGTTCTGGGGGCCTCCCGCTCGAAGAGTTCCAGCGTGATCGTGCCGCGTTCGGTTTCCAGAATCGCGTGTTTGGCCATGGTCGGCTCCGTTGCATCGGGGGAATTCGGTTCCGTCCTTCCCCGTTCCCTATATAATACCGCCATGTTTCTTTGGACAACGATTCTGGCTGTTGCCGCGGCGGCGCCGGCGCCGCAGGAGCCGGGAGGCTTCGCGCGAAAGAAGCCCGAAATCCGGATCGTCGCGATCCGTCCCGAGAAGAGCGAAGTCCGCGTGGGCGAAACCTTCCGGGTGTCCTTCGAGGTCGAAATCCCCAAGGGATGGTACATCTATCCGACCTATCCCACCACGACCGGAACGCCCACGAAATTCGTTTTCGAAGCGGCCGAGCCGGCGGGCAAGGTGGAGGAACCCAAGCCCAAGACCAAGCCGGCCGAGGCGGGACTGGAGGCGTACGATTACCACGAAGGGACGGTCACGTTCACGGTTCCCGTCTACCTCAAGCCGGGCCCGGCTCCCGGTCCTTTCGAAGTGAAGGGCCTGGTGGACTATCAGATCTGCTCGGCGGTCTGCATTCCCGCGCGGACGCCGTTTTCGTTCCCCATCGTCGTGGCGCAGGGCGAAGTTCAGCCGGCGGCGGGGGCCGAGGACTTCGAGCGCCGGGGCGTCTGGGCGCTGATCCTTCTCGGAATGACGGGTGGCCTGATCTCTCTGGTCATGCCCTGCACGTATCCGCTCATCCCGATCACGCTGACGTACTTTCTCAAGCAGGCGGCCGGATCGCGTTCGCACGGCATGGTCCTTTCCGGAGCGTACTCGCTGGGGATCATCCTGTCTTTTACGGGGCTCGGCTTTCTACTCACGATTCTGCTCGGAGCCGGCGGGGCGCGCGAGTTCGCCGCCAATCCGTGGGTAAACGTGGGCGTGGGGCTTCTGTTCCTCTGGTTCACCGGGTCGCTTTTCGGATGGTACGAGATCCGGCTTCCGTTCGGACTGGAGTCCCGCCTCGCCGGAACGCCGCGGCAGGGCGTGGGCGGAGCCTTCATCCTGGGCCTGGTGTTTTCGATCGTGACCTTCACCTGCACGATTCCGATCGCCGCGACGATCCTCACCTTGGCCGCCCAGGGGCACCGCCTTTCGGCGCTCATTGCGATGCTGGCCTATTCGGCGACGATGGCGCTTCCTTTCTTCGTGATGGGAATCTTTCCCGGGCTGCTCCGGGAGGTGCCCAGGAGCGGGGGCTGGCTGGGGACGGTGAAGACCTCGATGGCGTTCGTGGAACTCGGGCTCGCGGTCTTTTATCTGTCCAAGGCCGATCAGTCCTGGGAGATCGGGGTCCTGAACCGCTGGGTGGTGCTCGCGCTCTATACGGCGGTGGGGGTGGGCGTGGCGCTTTACCTGCTGCGCTTCTTCCGCGCGCGGCCGGGGTTCTTCCGGCTCGTCTCGGCGGGGCTGTTCCTGGCGCTGGGAGGCGTCATGGCCTACGGGTTCACGGGCCGGCGGCTGGGACTGCTGGAAACCATCGTGCCGCCGCCGCCCATCCACGGGACCACGCTTCCGGCCGGACTGGAGGAGGCGAAGCGCCGGGGCAAACCTCTCTTCGTGGAATTCACCGGCGTCACCTGATCGAACTGCCTGGCGAACCGCGGGACGGTTCTGGCGGCTCCCGAGGTCGAGAAGATCCTTTCGGAGCATTACGTCGTGGCCGAGCTTTGGACGGACCGGAAAGGTCCCCGAAGCCGGGCGATGGACGAGGAAAACAACCGCCTGCTCAACGAGCGGTTCGGCGGGGCGCTGCCGCTCTATGTGATTTTCACGCCGGACGGGCGCGAAGTGGCGCGCCTGGGCGGCCGTCCGTCGGTGTCCGAATTCGTGGAGTTTCTGAAGAAAGGCCTCCCGGCCGCGGCGGGCGCAAGTAACCCTTGATTCCGCCCCCGGCCGTGGTACAACGTGCAGCCGGAAAGGAGCATTTCTCATGGCCCACCTACCCGCAGTGACCGATCAGAACTTTCAGCAGGAAGTCCTCGGCGCCCCGGCGGCGGTCGTGGACTTCTGGGCGGAGTGGTGACCCAGCTGCGTGCGGCTCTCTCCCGTGATGGAGGAACTGGCCAAGGAGTACGGCGGCAAGGTCAAGATCGTGGCGGCCAACGTGGATGACAGCCAGGAGACCGCCGCTCACCTGGGGGTCATGTCGATTCCCGCGATCGTCTTCTTCAAAGGAGGCAAGGAAGTTTCGCGCATCGTCGGGGCTCAGCCCAAGCAGCGCTTCAAGGACGAGATCCGCAAACAGTTCGGGGTGTAGGCGTTTTTGTTGGCAAGGCCGGCGCACGCCGATAGAATCCGCGCGTATGCCCGGCCCTCTTCTGGCGGATCTGTCCCGCTTCGAGCCTCTCCGGCCGCTTCTGGACCGCGAGGGGGTCGCCCGCATTCTCCCGCATCGCGACGCGATGGCCCTCGTGGACGGGATCTGTCATAACGATCCCCGCGAGATGATCGCCGTGGGGTGGAAGGACGTCCGGCCGGACGAGTTCTGGGTTTCGGGGCACTTTCCCGGCAACCCGATCCTTCCCGGGGTTCTTCTCGTCGAAGCGGCGGCCCAGGTTTCGCTGGTGGCCTACAAGACGGGCGTCCCGGAGATCGCCGACCGGCTGGTCGTCTTCGGCGGGATCGACGGGGTGCGCTTTCGGGGCGTGGTGCGGCCGGGGGACCGCGTCTTTATCGTGGCCAAGATGCTCGAGATGTCCCGCCGGGGCGCCCGCGCGGCCACTCAGGCCGTCGTGCGCGGAAAGCTCGTCTACGAAGGCCAGGTCCTGGCCATCGTGACGTGACGGTCGCCGGGGTTTGACGGTTCTCGCGCGTCCTTATATAGTGGGCGGGTGCCCTGGAGGGCGAATCGCATGAGGCTCAGAGACGCCTGGCTGTGGGTGGGCGCGGCCGCGCTTTCGGCGTGCGGAGGCGGCGTCCAGGACGGAGTGGTCCAGTTCCTCGGGCCCTCGCCGAACACCGCAAAGCAGCTCGCCCAGGACGTGCGCTCCGTCAAGACCGCCTGTCCGGGGTGCGGCCGGACCCTGGAGCTCGGGACGGAGCGATGCCCCGACCGGAAGGGGTGCGATGCCCGCGTCCGATGGGCCAACGCCTACCGGTGCGGCTACTGCCGCGGTTCCGGCTCCTGCCAGGCGTGCTTCCTCATGGAACAGCCGGACGGGAAGTGCTTCAATTGCAAGGGGAACGGCTACATCACGTACCTCGGCAAGTCTCCTCCGTGTCCGAACTGCGCCACGGGCAAGGACGCCAAGCCCGGGGCGTGCCCGGTCTGCAAGGGATCGCGGAAGTGCGACTTCTGCGCCGGCGAGGGCAAGGTTTCGGCCGACGTTCTCAAGGAGCGAGCCGCCAAGGCTGCCGCCGCGAAGAGCGAGGAAGGAGGAGAAGCGCCGGCGGCGCCTCCCGCCGAAGCGCCCAAGGAAGAACCGAAAAAGGAACCCTGAGCGTACGGGGTTTCAGAACCCCTGGAGTCTCCCATCGTTCGCTATGCCGTCAGCCGGATCCTCATGGGGTTCGGCATCTGCGTGGTCGGAGTCGGCCTTCTTGTGGGGCTTTCCTACAACAACCTGAAGGCCGAGCTGGCCTATCTGATCGCGGGGCTTCTTCTGTTCAGCGCCGGCCGTCTGGCCCAGCCCGCGGGGAAATAGGCGCCGCGGCTACTTGCGCAGGCGGACCTGGCGGAAGCTCGCTTCCACATCGGTCACGAGCGCGATCGCGCCTTCGGCCGGAGCGGCGGCGGGAAGGATGAAGACGGGCTTTCCGTCTACGAATCCGGCCACGTCCCCCGCCTCTGCGACCAGCGCCAGTTCCGTCCAGTCGTCGGATCCGCGCGGCCGTTCCAGCGGGAAAAAGCGCACCAGGCGCGAAGTGTCTTCGACCTCCTCCAGGAGCGCGGCGCGGGAGGCGTCGGCCAGGACCAGCCGGAATTTTCCCAGGCGGACGCCCGCGTGGAAGGACGGGGCGGCCTCGGGAACGCGGACCTGGGCGGAGAGTCCCGAGGCCCCGCGGGCGCGACCGGGGGCCGGGGCGATCGAGCGTCCCGCCGCCAGGCGCAGCTCGGCGCCCTCCAGGCGGGCGGGGGCCGGGGCGCCCCGGGCCTTGCCGTCCCAGGTCCAGGCGTCGCCGGCGGGGTCGGCGGCCAGGAAGTCCCAGAAGCCGGTGGCGCGGAGCGCCTGTCCATAGAGGCGCAACACCCGGGATTCGTCGTGCCGGCCGGGATGATGGCGGCGGAGCTCGCGGGCGTACTGCTTGACCCGCCCGGAATCGCGCGCCTCGTGGGCCCGTTCCAGGAGGAGGGTGATCACCTCCGAGGAGAGGCGGGCCGCCTCGTCGCGAATCTCCGGATCGTGGGCCCAGGCGTCCTCGAGCGCGGCGGCCGCCTTGCGGGCCTCCTCGAGCTTTCCCTGTGCCGCCTCGGCGCGGACCGCGGCCAGGTCCTCCCGCGCGCGGCGCCGGCCTTCCGCGCGCAGGCGCGCCAGCCGGGGGGCGGGGAATTCGGGGTCCAGCCGCGCCGCCTGCTCCAGCCACCGGAGCGCCCGGGGAAGGCGCTCCGGATCCGCCGAATAGAGGAACGCCACCGCCGCCGCGCGCGCGAGCGACGCGTCCGTTTCGTAGGCCTCCTCGAGCGTGCGGCCCTGCGAGGCCGCCGCCAGGAGGACAAGGTCCTCGGGACGAAGTTCCGCGATCGACAGAGGCCGCGCGGGACGGCCCTTGGCCTGGAAAAGGTAGCCTTGGGGACCGAAGTCGATCCGGCCCGCCGCGCCGAAGGTCGCCAGCGTCACCTCGCGGCCGGAGTCGCGCAGGGTCCCCAGCCCCACGGCGACGCGGCGCAGCAGCCACTCGAGGTCGAGCGCGTCGAGCAGATCGGTCAGGATGCGGTACGGAAGCGTTTCGCCGGCCGTCCGGAGGAGATGGCCCAGGTCCGTGCGCGCGTCGGCCAGGATTTCGTAGGGAAGGCTCGATTCCGGGGCCAGGGCGAGGAATCGATCGTAGGGGACGCCCTCGGCGCGAAGCCGGTCGCGCTCGGCCGGGGGGCGGGGAGCGCGCAGGAAGTCGGCCGCTTCCCTCCAGGCGGCGCCGGCGCGGCGTTTGACGAGAAGTTCCTCGAAACGGCGGCGGACGGCTTCATACGCGCGCACGAGCGGATCCTCGAACTCGCGTTCGCGGCGGGGCAGGTCCGCCAGCAGTTCCTCCGCGCGGCGGCGCTGGGCGTCCTCGGCGTAGTCGCGCATGGATTCCAGAAGCGCGCGGGCTTCGCGGAAGGCGCCTTCGTCGAGGAGCCGGTGAACGCGACGCTCGTCCTCCTCGAACTTGCGGCGCACGAGGGCGGGGAGGCGTTCGATCTCCTCGGCGGCGCGGCGTCCGGCGGCGGTGAGGCGAAGAAGCGGCGGGGGGAAGGTTTCCAGGGCGCGCCGTCGCGCCACCGGGTCGCCGGCCGCGGGGAGGCGGGCGAGTTCCTCTTCGGCGCGACGCTCCATGAAGGCTTCGAACTCCGCGCGGGCCTTGCGGGCCCGTTCGATGAAGACGGGATCGGCGGAGGAGGCGATGAAGGTGTCGTACTCGGTCAGGATACGTTCGTAGGAGGACGGATCGCCGCGGTGTTCCCGGTCGAACGTGAGGACCCGCTTGAGCTCGGGGCTTTCGGCGGGGGCGGCGGGGGCGGGC